>NZ_JBFNFI010000019.1:0-36540 GCF_046035495.1 Helcococcus sp. KG196 | reverse complement strand
ATAAAAAAAATGAGATTATTAAATATAATCTCATCTTGTCTGTATACTTCGTATATTTTCAACCTCTTCAATTGTTCTATTAATTAAATCCCCTATATTGTTTATATGTTTTTCTTCTATATTGTTTAAAAAGATAGCATAATAATATTTAGAATTTGTATTCACAACACCATAATCATAAATATTCCCCTTTTTATTTAGTATATTTTGATTTCCTACATTACTATATATAGATTTAAGAAATAAATCATTTTTTTCTCTTAGATAATGATCAAAAACCGAATTTAATGTATTTGATTTATTATTATATAATTCAATTACTTTTATTATATCTTTCACCGAAAAATTAATATAATCATGGTCTTTAAATTCATCTGAGAAATATTCATTAATTCTTATACCTCTATATGCTAAGTACCTATCCAATATATTTTTAGCTGCATTGTCCCCATTTATGTAAGCTTCATTTATTATCCTATCCAGTTTAATACTAGCTCCAATATTTGATACATTGTATATTTTGCTTCCTCCTACTAAATCTGATTTATCAAGCAGCATATTATCTTCCATTTTAATGATTTTTTCATCTATTGCATTTCTTATTACTATAAGCTTCATTAAAGGTAATATTTCTATCTTGTCCTTTTTTACTTCATGATTTATTCTTAATAAATCATAATTCCCCTTTTTTATATATAAAGATATATTTTCCTCTAATATATTATTATCTTCTAAATACGTTTTTACTTTTTCATATAAATATGATTCATAATTATTTTTAACTTTATTATTTATCAAAAATCTGTAATTTTTGTTTTCTTTATATTTTCCATCTTTGTTATCGTATTTTTTATAATACATATTTTTATTGTAGTTTTTGAACTTTTCATTAAATAGCTTATCTGAATAAGTAAACCTAGTTGTATTATTTTTTCTATTGAGCATTATAAAAATTATAAACAGTAAAAAAAATAATACAAAAGAAAATAAAATCAATTTTTTCCTTTTATCATTTTTTCTTTTCACTTTTAATTTTCTTATTTTAGTATGTTTCTCTTCACCTAACACTTTTTACTCCACATATTTTTTATATTCTGAGTATCCTTTTTCATCCATTTCATCGTATGGTATAAATTTTAAGCTGTCCCCATTTATACAATATCTTAATCCCCCAAGCTCTTTTGGTCCATCATTAAATACATGACCTAAATGTGTATCTCCTGATTTACTTTTTACTTCTATCCTTTTTCTATTTAATTTATTATCTTCATAGTAATTTACAGCATCTTCAATAGGTCTACTAAATGATGGCCATCCACAACCGGAATCAAATTTATCTGTAGATGCGAACAATGGTTGACCTGTAACTATATCGACATAAAGACCTTTTTCGTAATTATCTTCATATTCACTTGAATATGGCATTTCCGTGTCTGCATTTTGTGTTATTTGATATTGTTTTTCTGTTAATTTAATTTTTAATTCTTCGTCAGATGGTTTAACATATTTTGTGTATTTTAAATCATCACTAGATAGTGATAAGTCAACGTGACAGTATCCACCCGGATTTTTTTCTAAATATTTTTGATGATACTCTTCTGCTATATAGTAATTTTCTATAATTTTATTTTCAACAACAATTTCTTTGTCATAATTATTTTTAACCAGTTCAAAAAATTCTCTAACAGTCTGTCTATCTTCATTATTTAGGCTATATACACCTGTTCTATATTGGGTTCCTATATCTCCTCCCTGTTTATTTAGAGAGGTAGGATTTATAGTTCTAAAAAATTGTTCCAACAATTGATATAAATTGATTTTTAAAGGATTATATATAATTTTTGTTGTTTCTGCAAATCCTGTAGCTCCTGTACATACTTGTTTGTATGTTGGATTTTCTGTTATTCCATTTGCGTATCCGACTTCTGTCGCAATAACTCCATCTATCATATCAAAATACGCCTGAGTCCCCCAAAAACATCCTCCTGCTAAGTAAATCTCTTTTTCATTTTCTTTAGCATTAATTTCACTTTTTATTTTCATTCTAACCTCTTATATTTGTTTATATCTCTTTACATTTTCTTCCGAAAGAAAATCAAATGCATTATTTATCTTTTTGAACATTTCCTCAGCATTCTTTTCTTTACTTAAATCCGGATGATATTTTTTAGCTAATTTTCTATATACTGATTTTATTTCAGAATAATCAGAATTATATGAAACTCCTAACACATCACAAGCATTTTCATATTGAATTTTAAATTGTGAAAAAGGACTATATGTTTGATTATTACCGTATCCACCTTGATAAGCCCCTCCATTAAATTCACCAAATTGACCGAAAGCTTCTTCAAAGATTTTTTGCCATTTGGCATTTTCCTCTTCTTGTCTTCTTCGTCTAGCTTCTTCCCTTCTTCTCATCTCTTCTTCAAATTCTCTTCTCTTCATTTCTTTATAATCTTCTATATAATCAGAGAATTTTTTTGTGTTTTTTTGTTTTTTTGTAATTGATTCCGCTTTTTCAAATAAATAATTATTTGTAGCATATTCCCACATTCTCAAATAAATTAGACTTCTTTCTCCTATAAAAGCAATTAATATAGGTAATAGTAATATTATCAACAAATATTGTACATGTCTTGATAATAATAAAAATAATAAAAACGGAAACATAAAAAGTCCAACTAAACCTAATATAAAAATTGGAATCACAAAAAGTTTTATCTGTTTACTGAAGTTAGTAACCAATTCAAATATTTTTATTGTATATTTCATAAGAAAATTATTTATTTTTCCAATCCCATTTAATAAATATCCTAAAATTTTATTCATCTTCACCTCAATTTGTTAATATTCTATATTATATATTAAAAAAGAAATATGTAAAAATTATATAGATGAAAATTCATTATGAAATATCCAATATATAATTTTTTCTTTTACTTTTTTACCTGTAGCTCTTTCCAATCCTTGTTTATACAATTCTAATTGTGTTTTATATATTTCTTCATCTATTTTTTTATTAGTTTTAAAATCAACAATTACCAATTCACCATCTTCTTCAAAATACATGTCAATTTGTCCATCTACTAAATATATATTTGAATTATTTTGAATATCTTCTTTATATTTCATAGTAAAAGATTTTTCTTTATATACATTTTTAGAATTTAACAATCTCTTAAATAAAAAAGAGTTTACATAATCAGTTATTATTGATTTATCAACAAAGTTATATTCTGATTTTGAAATATAGTTATTATTTACTAAATTCAACAAAAATTCATCTATATTAATATTTTCCATTATAGGTAACATCTCAAATATATAGTGATATAGACTCCCCTTTTCAAGACTAGAAATTTTTTCTTGACTATCATCTAGTAAAAATCTAGGTCTATTTGACATTATTCCTTTAATTTCAACTTCTTGTTTTTGTTCACATATTATTTCATAATCCTTAAAATCTGATGAAGTATTTTTATCTTTTGCAGATATTTCTGTTACCGTCTTTTTATAAGGAATATTAATTTTTGAATTATCATAAGTAATGTCTAATTTCTTTAATAATTTATCAATTTCATTTTCAATCTTTTTATTTTCACCTATATTCACTTCACCCGAATCATCAACAGCTTTTAGATAATTATATTTTTTTATCAATTCAACAAAATTTTCATTATTAAACTTTATTGATACATTTTTCCCCTTAAAATAATCCGTTTCTTTATTTTCATCAAAATAATCACCGGAAATTTTATCTTTAGATAATATTGAATACATCCAAGAACTATATGTTCTTAAACTTTTATAATCATTATCAATAATAATATCTTTAGATGAACTAGATACAAAATATAGGCTTTTTGTAGCTCTTGTCAATGCAACATATAATAATCTCACTTCTTCCGATAATAATTCTTTCCTTTTTAAATCACAATTTTTTCTATAATGTAAACTGGTATAAATATCATTTTCATCTTTAATATTATTTTTTAGCGAAATACCAAATTTGTCATTTAAAACAATATTACTTTTTAAATCTTCTTCGTTAAATTTAGTATTTAATGATACCAAAAACACATTATTAAATTCCAATCCCTTAGATTTATGAATAGTCATTATCCTTACAACATTATCTTCCTCGGATAATTCAGCTCCCGGATCTCTGTCAACTAATTTTCTTTCAATCATTTTATCTATATAATTTATAAATGAATTTAATGTTTGAAATGAATCTTTCTCAAATTCAGAAATTTCCCTTATAAAAATTTCTATATTATCCATAATTTTATCTCCATAAGGTTTTGATAAGACATATGACATGTGTCCACTATCTAATAAAACATACCATGCTAATTGTGAAATAGTCATATTTTTTTCTAATTTTCTATATTTATTTATCTTAGAAAAATATTTTTTAATCTTTTCGGCAATATCACTATAATCCTTTATAAAAGATTCATCTTTTAAGCAATTTTTAAAACAATAATTAAATGAATTATCTTTATTATTTCCTCTTATTATAGCCAAATCTTCATCAGTAAAATTACCCATAGTTGACTTTAGGGCTGATAATAATGTTATATCATCAGTATCATTGTCTATAGCTTTTAATATTTCTATAAAAATTTGCATTTCTACGTCATTATATGAAAATTTTGTAGAATCAGAATAAAAAGGAATTTTTAATAGCTCTAAATTTTCGCATATTTCCGGAATAATAGTAGAATTTCTAGCTAAAATAGCTATTTCATTGTATTCAATACCTCTTTCATGTAATTCTTTGATTTTTCCTGCAACATAAATGGCTTCAGGATTTTTATTATAATATTCTTTTTTTACATTTATTTCTTTTAATTCTTCTTTATTTTTTTTTATAAATGTAAATTCTATATTTGATTTTTCATCATTATATTCATCAAATCCGGGTGTTAATCTATGTGATTCATCATCATAATTTACATCACCCATTTCTTCTGTCATTAAGTTATTAAATATAAAATTATTAAAATAAATAAGTTTTCTCTCCGACCTAAAATTATGTTTTAAATCTATGGCACTGTTTAGTTCAGTATTTTTCTTATATAATTCATATCTTTCCTTAAATATCAAAGGATCTGCAAGTCTAAATTTATATATACTTTGTTTAATATCTCCTACAAAAAATAAATTTGTTTCTCTTGATATTTTGTTTACTATATAATTTTGAACTTGATTTGAATCTTGATATTCATCAAAAAATATATATTCAAATTTTTTACGTAGCTCATCTACAACTTCCTCATCATCTAATAATTTAATAGTTAGATGTTCAATATCCGAAAAATCTAATGAACTTTTTTTCGATTTTAATAGCTTAAATCTGTCATCAAATTTTTCCAATATCATATACATAGCTTCTAAATTTCTCTTTGATATATCTTCATAATATATATCTTCATCTACATTTAATACAATTTCAGAAATTAATTTCTTAAATGAATTCCTATACTCATTGATATTATTTTTTAGATAATCTCTATCATCAATGGATATTCCCAATTTTTCACATTTTTTATCCGTAATGCTTTCCATTTTTTCAAGTGAAAATTTATTTATAGAGTCTTGTAATTCTTGATAATCAGAAGTATTTTTTATAATTAATATTTCAAGATTATCAGAGTTAATATTTTCTTTATATATAGTTAAATTATTTATCTTAGAATATAAAATTATATCAGCATAAATTTTTTCATATCTTACATATAATTCATCAATCTTTGTTTTATAATACAAAAACATCTCTTTTTTTCTATTATTATATTCATTAATGTTTTCGTAAAAATCCTTAAAATGATATTTTTTTATCTGATAATCAAACCATTCAAATGGATTAATTTGAGAATTTATAAAAGTATATAATTTGAACAAAACTTCCTTTACGTATTCATCACTATATTTTCTAGTAAAATTATCAAGTAAATAATAAAATTGTGAATCTTCAGTTTTATATAAATCATCAAAAACTTCATTCATCGCCTGCCATTTAATAACTTCTAAACTTGAACCGGTAAGAATCTTGAATGCAGGATTTATCCCTAATTTATAAAAATAACTTCTAAGAACTTCTATACAAAATGCATGCATAGTTGATATTTGAGCATTAGTCGTTTTATTATATTGTTTTTTTAAGAATATTTTAGTTTCTGAATCAACATCCTTTATTCGATCTGATATAGCCTTTTTTATCCTGTCTTTCATCTCGGCAGCAGCTTTATTTGTAAATGTTACAATTAAGAACTTGTCTATATCTATTCTTTTTTCTTCAAGCAAATGAATAATTCTTTTTCCTAAAACTTGAGTCTTACCAGCACCTGCTTGAGCTGATATTATAATATTTTTATTTCTTAAAAATACACCTTCTCTTTGTTCCGGAGTATATTTTATCTTACTCATGCTAATCTCCTAATTTTTCTTTTACAAATTTCCAATCAATGTTATCTAAATATTCATATCTCAAATCTTCATCTTTAGAAATAGTTTTTAGTTTTGAATAATCATATGGACTAAAATTATTCATTTTATAAGGTCTTAATGAAATATCACCATTTTTTATTTTTTCAACCGTTTGTTTAATATTTCTCTTATTATGATCAAACATATTTTTAAAGAATTCATCATTCACAGCATTATCCTTCTTTTCCAAAGCATATGCCCTACCATCAAACTTAAATATCTTAGAATTGTTTACTCTTGTTACATCAGTTTCACAATCCAATATCTTAAACAAATTTTGATTGTTATTTATTATACCCTCAAGCTTAAAATCCTTAAACATTTTACTTTCATCTTCACTATTTTTCATTATTTCATAACTAATTTCATTATTTAATTTTTGATAAAACGCACCTATAGCTTTTCCATTTTTATCACTATTTACCGTCGCTTCAAGATAAAGCATTAATTGCAAGTCAATTCCATGATAAATTTTAGCTATATCAAAGGTTTTATTGCCCGTCTTATAATCAATAACTCTAAAATACTTGAAACCATTGTAATCATACTCATCAACCCTATCTATTTTACCTTCTATATTTACAATTTTACCATCATCTAATTTAATTTTTATAGCTGGAAATACAGCATTATTTCCATATCTTTCTTCTAAAAAAATCTTAGATATAGAAGAAAAATCTATTTGTTCACTTATTATATCTAAATATGATTTAGAATGCCTCATAAGTTGATTTATAAAATATTTATTTTTATAGTCTTCTTTTTTATAACCATCAAAGGTGATGTCTAATGCTTTATTAAATATAACATCATTTTCAATGCCTTTTTTATGATATAAATTTTCGATTGAATATTTCATATATTCATGCATGAAATTCCCTGTGTCTAATTTAGATATATCATATGTATTAAATTCTCTTGGTTTAATCCCGTATTTTATAAAGTGTTCATAAGGATTGGCATTAAATGATTCTAATTGACTTATACTAAATTTATTTAAGTTATATATTTTTCCAGCAACTTCTCTACTAATATTTTTTCTAGTTTTATCTTTTCTTAATAATTGTATAGCATTTTTCACATTTTGATATCCCTCATATTTAGAAATTTTCTCTAATAATTTTTTTATAAATATGGTTTCATCATTTGAAATATAAACTTTATTTTTTATATCTAACAATTTTAATGGAAGATATTTATTTATAAGTGTTTTAGAATATATAACATCATTATATTTTAGTTCATCCTTATTGTAATTTTCAGGACAAATCATAGCTATAACCCAATCTAAAATTGATGCTTTATTCATAGATTCATTTGATGAATTAACTAAACTATAACTAAAATGTAGTTTTTCTGATGAAGTATACAAAAGTTCATAAAAAGATAATAAATCATTTGAATTAATATTTTCAGATGTATTATTTAAATCTATTCCACTATTTATTAAAATTTGTTTTTCATCATCTAAAAAAATATCTATATCATTATTAAGTATTGGATAATATAAATTTGACATTCCAACTATATATATTTTTTTAACAGAATTAAATCTTGATCTTTTTATATCTCCAATTATTATTTGATCTTGGCTAGGAGGAATGATTCCTATCTTAAAATTATCAATTGCAGATGTTAAAATATCTGAAAATTTTTCAAATTCAATTTCTTTTTCTGATATTAATTTATAAATATCGTCTAGTAACAAAACAAAATTATCCCATATCAATTTGTTTTCGTCTTTTTCATCTTCATTTAGATTTTGTTCATATTTATTATATGAATTAATTAGAGTTTCATTAAAAAATATCTTATAAATTTCATTTGTAAAATATTTAAAATCATTCTTTTTTCTTATTCTATAAATAATGCTATTTTCATATATTTCTCCAATTATATTTAATAACACTTTTCTAATCATTAAAATTTTATTAAGATTTTCAAGATCCTCTTCAACATAAAATTTCGAATTTTCACTAACATTAAAATATTTATCCTCAAAAATCATTTTCCCAAATATTTTTCTACGTGAAATAAATGATATAAAAATATTTATTTCATTATCTAAATCTTGTAAAAATGAAGCTTTAAGAAATTGAGAAATGGAAGCAGTACTTAAATTTGTATTTAACATATTTATCATAGATTTAATATATTTTATCATCGGATTTCTAAGTAGGTTTATCGATTCATCTATAAAATATGGTATTTCATTTATTTGAAATACTTTTTTTATCTTTTCAAAATATTCCCCTCTATTTGTTACAATAATTGCTATATCTGAATATTTATATTTTTCATTTATTATATCTTTTTTTATATTTAAAGCTAAACTTTCAATTTCTTGATTAGTATTATTTGTCCTTGTTAGGTAGATATTATCTAATTTATTTGTAATTTGATTTACTGAATATAAATTATATGAAAATAATTTATCTAAAAACAATTCATTTTTTGTATAGAATTTTTTTTCATCGGGTTTAATATACTCTATTTTATTGTTAAACTCTTTTTTATTTAATGAATTTAAAAACTTCATTGAAATATCAAATACTTCATAATCTTCAACATTTTCTTTTCTGTTATTCAACAGTCTATCATCTATTGTGATATTTATTAATGTAAATTCTGATATTTTATCAATTTTTGATACTATTTCTATTTCTTGTTTTGACATATCATTAAATTTATAAAAGAAAAATGATATATTTTTATACTTTTCAATGTTTTCTATACTATTAATTGCGACATCTGTTCTATCTATTGAATGATAATTTGAATACAATTTGTACTTTTGAAATTTTTCAAAAATAAGGAAAATATCCTCTAATTTTTGTTTTAATTCATTTTGAATTTGATCGGATTCTAAAATATTTTTAAGATCATAAATATTAATTTTATTGGAAATAATCTGTTCCATAAATCCTAACAATAATTCAATAAAATCTTTATTATAAATATTTTTTTGAAATATTCTTAATTCATCCTTTACTTCTAATAAAATGGACTGAATAATTAAAAATTTAGCAGAATCACTTAAGAAATTAAGTGTTCTGCCTCCATTTAAATGTAAAATTTCATTTATTATTGTCTTAAAACTTTTAATCCTTAAATTTAATGTTGAATCTATATTAAGCGTCTGATAAGCTTCTAACTCTGTTCCTAATGTGAATTGCTCCGGAACAACAATATATATAGTTTTACCTTCTATTAATTTTTGTTCTATTAAATTATATAAATATTTTTTACTATCATTTATATATCTAGACAATAATACTTTCAATTTCATCTCCTATTTAACTTAAAATTAATTTTGCAGCCCCAAACATTCCAGCATCATTACCTAATGTTGCTAATTCAAATTTAACATCTTTTAGAACTGAAAATGCATATTGCTTAAATGATTGTTGAATCCCATCAATTAAAAACTTACCCGCATTAGAAACTCCACCGCCAATTACAAACACATCAGGGTCAACTATTGCTGCAATAATCGCCAATCCTCTTCCCAAATGATCATTATATTGTTTCATAATTTCTTCTGCAACCTTATCACCATCTTTTGCAGCATCAAAAATTTCTTTTGCTCCAACATAATCAAAATCTCTTAAAATTGATTTTTCATCATGTTCAAATAAATAATCTTGTGCTAAATATTCTATTCCTGTTGCAGATGTAACTTGCTCTAAGCATCTATTTCCACCACAACCACATGTTCTTGATAAAGGTTGTTCTAAAAACGGCATATGACCAATTTCTCCACCTGAGCCGGTTCTACCGGATATAATATTACCATCAACAACTATACCTCCACCTACACCTGTACCAAGTGTAACCATTACAACATTTTTATATCCTTCAGCCGAACCTTTCCATAATTCACCAAGTGCTGCAACATTAGCATCATTTTCAACCAGTACTTTATATCCTAATTTTTCTTCGATATAATCTGCAACATTTGTATTATTTTCCCACCCTAAATTTACAGCTGTTTTTACTACTTTTTTATTTAAAATCGGTCCGGGAATTCCAATACCAATTCCTTGTAAATTATCTTTATTTAATTCATATTTTTCTATTATTTTTTCTAAATGTTCTACTAAATCAGGTAAAATTTCTTTTCCATTATTTTCTGGATTAGTTGGTATATTTGATTTATTGATTAATTCTCCTTCAGTAGTAAATAAACCAAATTTCATACTTCTACCACCTATATCAATACCTACAACAAATTTTTTCACTTTAATCCTCCGAAATATTATTATTTACTACTTATTATATCAATAAATGTGAATGTTTTCATTAAATTTATACATAATATTATCAAAATATTTGAAATACCTCTAATAATGTTATATACTTAATTGGTATTTTTATAATACATAGTGTTTACTTGGCACCCACTATAAAAATCAAGGAGGAAAAATGAAGAAATTAACATTGGAAGAAATGTCAAGACAAGCTATAATAGCTGCGATTTATGTAGTACTTACTATAAGTATAAGTGATTTTTCTTATGGCCCAATACAGTTTAGATACTCTGAAATACTAAATTTATTAGCATTCTTAAATCCAATAAATGCTATCGGAGTTACATTAGGGGTATTTATTTCAAATTTCTGGTCTACATTAGGATCTATAGATTTAATTTTCGGAACATTACACACAGCTATATCTCTATTTTTTATAACTAAATCAAAAAATATCATTGTTGCATCATTATGGCCAACAATTTTCGCATTTATAATTGGTTATGAATTATCCTTTTTAGCTGGTTTTGGTTCATTTGAGGTTATGACTTTACAAGTTATGGCATCAGAATTTATAATAATGACAATAATTTCAGTTCCAGTTTACATGCTACTTACTAAAAAAGAAAAATTTATAGAAGTAGTTGGCGGAACAAAAAAAATCTTAAAAAAATAAAAAATTAGATATAAGTTAAAAACTCCAAGACACAAAAATGAGATTGCTCCAAAAAGTTGGACTTTATACCAGAGGCATTTAGAAATATTTGTCTCTGGATTTTTTGTCCTAAATTTTTTTCTTAGAAAAATCACTGCTAAGCTTTATTCATAATATTTTCGTTTCCCTGTGCATTAGAAAACATCTTAAATAAACATTTAACCTCAAAAGTAATCCCCTTTATTCTATTTGTCACTTAATCACCTTATTTCCTAAAAATAGGCATAAAAAAGACACCTACTGTTATGTAAGTGTCATAAAAACTATTAATATTTAATTAGCCAAGCTAATCTCTTACTTTGACTTGTCTTTTACACGTTCTCCATCTTCATAAATTTATCCAGAGAGCCATGCAATAATGCCAAACTTACAAAAAGAGCAGGTAACTACTTCTTTATATGCTGATTCGTCCCCAGAATCCGGTTATAAAAAACAAATCGAAAAGAGTACTCTTCACTGAACTTATATCTATTTTTATTTATTTCCATTTTTAATCTTCAATTTATTGAAAAATACTTCCGCAATTTCTTCTGTTTTTTGTCCTAAAATAATCTGAATTTGAGAACCAAATGGTACAACCCCAATAATTCCATAAATTAATTTTAAATCTGCTTGATTCACTTTTTCGATATCATTTACTTCTACTCTAATTCTAGTTTTACAATTAGACATCGATTGTATATTTTCTATTCCACCCAATCCTTCTAAGATTGATACTGTTAAATCTGAAGTATTCATTTTATCCTCCTTATTTTAATTTAGTTTTATATATTATACCACTTTTTAGTAAGATTATAAATTATTTTTATATTTTTTTGCGTTTTGAATATATTCCAAAGCATTTTGTCTGATTGAATAAATTTCATCATCGCTTAATTCTCTTACAAATTTTGCAGGAGATCCAATAATCAATGACTTTGGTGGAAATTCTTTATTTTTTGTAACTAAAGCCCCAGCTCCAATTATGCTATTTTCACCAATAACACAATTATCTAAAACTATAGCTCCCATCCCTACTAAAACATCATTTTCAATTTTAGCCCCATGAATAATTGCTGAATGTCCAACAGTAACATTATCACCAATAATTGTATCTGAATCATGAGACAAATGTATAACCGCATTATCTTGTATGTTAGAATTTTTTCCTATTTTAATTTTTCCGTAATCCGCTCTTAAAGTCGCATTATACCAAATTGAAGAATCTTTTCCAACTTCTACATTACCTATTATTCTCGCTCCTTCTGCAATAAATACAGAATCATCTATATTTGGTTTTAATTTTTCTAAATTTTTAATTGTATAATTTCCTTTGCTTTTTATAACATCTTTTTTTGAAAAATTCAAATCATCCTTAAAACATCCCGAAAAAATATAATCAACCTTAAAGCCTTCCAATTGATTTAAATCATCAAATAATTTCATTACACTTTTACCATATTCTCCAAGATTTACTTGAATCATATCAGCATTCATTATCAATATGCTTAGAGAATTTTTTTCAGATAATAAATCCCATAATGAATCTAAATTTCTTGCATAATAACCCGGTAACTTAAAGCTATTTTTCATAATATCATGAAACTTTTCTTTATCTAAAAAATCCTTACCATTTAATACTACATTACTCATATAACACCTCAAAATTTTTATAATGATCTCCTGTATAATAAATTACTTTTCCATCTTTTGTAAAAACTAACCTTGCAGCTCCCCTTTTGCCACCCTTGTAGTTAACATCAGCTTCAAAATATTTATCTTTCTTCGGAAGTTTACCTTCTCTATTAGAAAATACATCACCGCCAATTACGCCTTTATCTGTTACCTTCCATAAATTACCTTTTGATGAATCCCATCCAAGTTTTTTCGCTTCATTTTTAGTTAAATAATTCTTAGGCAATCGCTTAAATGTATACAAGTACAATGCAACATCATTTTTAGAATAATAAGCTTTATTTTCATTCAGTTTAACACCACTAACATTATTTTGTCTATCTAAAATCCTACTATTATTAAATAAAAACGCCTTAATACAAAACAAAAATACTATTGATAATAATATTAAAACACCTTTTAAAACTCTATCCTTTTTCATATAAACCTCTTTCACTCTATATTTCTTCCCTAAACATTAAAATATAAACAACTAATAAAATTAAAGAAGAAATCAATATAGTTTTTAATCCTAATACACCGGATAAATAACCGCTAAGTCCCGCACCAAATGCAAATAAAATAATGATACCTGTATAATAAAAGAATATTATTAAATTTTTATTGTTTCTTCTATTATGAAAAATTGTAAAATTTTCCATAGCACTTCTAATATTTCCAATACACATTGTAGTAGCATATCCTATTCCATGTATTTTTCTAAATGCTTGTACCTGCATTGCACAAGAAAAAGAAACCATTCCATTTGCTATCAAATTTAATTCTTCTGGTATAAATGCAACAACTGTCAATATTATTATTTCAAATAAAACTACTATTTGTCTCCAATGTATTTTAGTATTATTCCTATATTTATTCCTTAAATTCTCAGAAACATAAACACCTAAAGCAAATAATATTAAAGGAAATAAATAACAAAATATTTTAGAAAAATTTCCCGTAAATATATTTTGACTCATTAATACAATATTACCGGTTTGTGCATTCGCAAACACTTTTCCTCTTAAATTATATGTATACGCATCTTGAAAGCCACCAGAAAAAGCTAGCAATGCTCCTAATCTAAAACTTTCTGATGTTTGTTTTTTTATATTAAAATCAATCATTTGTCACCTCTTTTTTATTTTACATCAATTTATTAATTTGTAAAACATCATGTTTGACTTTAGTTCTCTTATTTTTTATAATATAGATATATGGGGATACTCAGGTTTCGACGGGGTATCGGAACAAAGATAAGCATGTGGAAGGGCATACTTCCTAAAAATAGCAAATTAAATTTAAACGCAGAAGATAATAACTTCGCTTTTGCTGCTTAATTGCAGCATATGCTAATTGATCGTTTCCCGAGACTTTCAATTAGTATCATATTTTTCGGGCAACCTATTTTGTAAAGCTTTGAACAAAATAGTGTACTATGAAGCTACTATTTAGATTATTTTGTTGGTTCATAATCTATTTGGAAAGTTTTAAAATCAACTAAACATGTAGAAAGTTTTTCGGAAGGTACTTCGGACGCGAGTTCGAATCTCGCTATCTCCACCAAATATACCTCTAAACGTGTATTTTTACACGTTTGTTTTTTTAGTGATACTAATTTGTTTGAAAATTATTTTCTTATATTTTACAAATTAGAACAATTTATTTGGTATTCATAACTTTGGTCCTACTTTTTTTGTCTTTCCATTTATGATATCAAACCAAATTATTTATATATTTACTTTGGTTTTAAATCTCTATTATTTTATATATTTTTTGTACTGAATAAAAAATATTGACATAATTGCCATGTAGGAGTATAATTAATTCGTTAGCTCGATTAGCTCAGTTGGTAGAGCAGCGGACTCTTAATCCGTGGGTCCAGGGTTCGAGCCCCTGATCGAGCACCATTGTATATTATAGAGAGAAAAGGCTAAATCTTAAGGAAACTTGAAGATTTAGTCTTTTTCTTATGGTTTGAATTAATATTTTTTTTGCTTGTTTTGTACCTGTTTTAAACTATTTTCGCCATAATATACCTAGTATTGTGACATACTTTCTTATATAATCAAATTTGTACATTTTTATGTTGACATTAACACTAAAAAAGCACCCTGTTAAGAGTGCTTAATAGTTATTATATTCTTAATTCTTTTTTTAACGCTTCTTGTAGTCTTAAAATAAGTAATGAATTGCATATGCAAACTTTTTTATATTTTTAACTCTTCTTACAAATTATATTTATATAATAAACATGAATTAAAATTTATCTATTTATTTTTTTGTTTTTATTTAGCGAAATGTAGCCCAATCCTAAAGCAGAAATAATTGTAATACTTATAAAAGTCATATTTGTAAAATTATCTGATGTATTAGGATTTTTAGGTTGTACCGGTGGTTTTTCTTTATTTATTATCTTAAACCCTGTTTTCATATCTCCTTCATAACTTACAATAAATACTTTACCATCAAGCTTTATAGCTTTATCGATTTCTCCTACTTCTTTTACTGTGTATTTATGGTAGTTGATATTTCCTAATCCATTTGCTACTTCAAGGTTCTTAAATTCTCCAATCCAATTATTGTCCTTTGTAAGTACAAGTTTCTTTCCTGTAGCAACTCCGTCTTTGTATAGTTCTACTTCGATTTTGTCTACAGGTTTTTCTGCGGTCAATAATTTCCAATTTTTTGTTACCTTGATATTTCTTGTTGGTGGTATCATTGGTGTCCATGGTGTTTTTTCTTTGTTGGTAATTGTAAATCCATCTTTCATATTACCGGTGTAGCTTACTCCATACCATTTACCTACAAGTTGAATAGCATAGAATTTTTCTCCTACTTCTTTTACTGTGTATTTATGGTAGTTGATATTTCCTAATCCATTTGCTACTTCAAGGTTCTTAAATTCTCCAATCCAATTGTTATTTTTATTTAATTCTAATTTCTTTCCTGTAGCAACTCCGTCTTTGTATAGTTCTACTTCGATTTTGTCTACAGGTTTTTCTGCGGTCAATAATTTCCAGTCCTTTTTTACCTTGATATTTCTTGTTGGCGGTATCATTGGTGTCCATGGTTTTATTCTTATATTTGTTATTGTAAAGCCTTTTTCTTGATCTCCTGTTATTACTGTTTCATAATCTTTTACCTTAACTTCTTCTACTGTATAAACTATCTTTTTACCTTCCTTATATTCATCAAGGTCTGTAAAGGTTCCTGTCCAGTTATCCGCTTTTGTTAAAGTTAGTGTCTTACCTGTTTCTTTTCCATCTGCTAATAACTTAATTGTTACACTGTTTGGTCTTACTCCGTCTTGGTCATTTTTATCTTCCCAAACCTTTGTTACCTGTACACTTGTCTTACCCGGTGTATAGGAATTCTTAACATCATATCCATTAATCTCAACAGAATAGCCGTCAACCTGTTCTTCAGTGATGGAGTATGTTATCTCTTTTCCGTTTTCGTACTTATCCAGTCCTTCAAACTTCCACTTCCAACCGTCTGCTTCTTTTACCTTTACAGAATTTATCTTTGTTCCATTCTTTAACAAGTTAATAGTAATTTCAGCAGGTCTCTTTCCGTCTTGGTTGTCTTTGTCATTCCAAGTCTTTTTACCTTCCACTTTTACCTTTTCAGGTTCTCTTGTGTTGGTTACTTTATAACCGTCTTCTGCTGAACCTGTAATAACACTGACATAGCCGTTTCCTACAGACTCTTCCTTGATTGTGTACTCTATCTTCTTTCCTGCCTTATACTCATCAAGGTCTGTGAAGCTTCCTGTCCAGTTATCCGCTTTTGTTAAAGTTAGTGTCTTACCTGTTTCTTTTCCATCTGCTAATAACTTAATTGTTACACTGTTTGGTCTTACTCCGTCTTGATCGTTCTTATCTTCCCAAGCTTTCTCAACATTAATTTTTACTTTTGATCTTTTATTCTTAACTGTATAGAATAGACTTTCTCCTCCAACTATATTTAAATCATACTCTTTCCCGTCAGGAATATAACCTGTAGGAGCTCCTATTTCTTTAATCTTATACTTACCGGGGTCAAGTTTTGGAGAAACAGCTTCACCGTTAGCATCTGTAGTCAATTCAAAACTTGAACCGTCAGCAACTTTTGTAATTTTAAATTTCGCATTAGCTAATTTTTTTGTGTTATCTTCTTCATCAATTTTAATAATTTTGATTTTTTGATTTAAGTCCCCTTGACCGCCACCACCGGCTTGTGCACTTAAAAAGTGACTGCTAGATGAATCTTTCTCTTCTTTACTTGTAAAACTACCTTTATTTTT
Source organism: Helcococcus sp. KG196 (assembly GCF_046035495.1). Classification (NCBI taxonomy): domain Bacteria; kingdom Bacillati; phylum Bacillota; class Tissierellia; order Tissierellales; family Peptoniphilaceae; genus Helcococcus; species Helcococcus sp. KG196. Next base: position 19,136 of record NZ_JBFNFI010000019.1, on the reverse strand, counting down.
CAATCTAAGCTGAGGAATATAAGTAGAATTATAAGTCATAGAAAATTGTCTTCCTGAAGTGTTCCCAAGAATGCCACTAAGATTAAATTCAAATTTAGTATCATTATCTAAAAATTTTATATGGTTTTTTAATTGCTCATAATTATAAGTTTTTATATTCTTCTTTATGATACCATATTCATCAATTTCTACCTCTTTCAACTCAAAGGTATCTTTCAAATAATGAATTCCCGGTGGAAGTGCTCCAGAACTAACAAATAATTCATCTTTTACAACTACATTATTGAAATGTCCTTTTTTGTGATTTATACGAAGAATCCATTTTGCTTTGTTTACATCTCCGGGTACTTTTTCTCCCCATTTAACAAATACTTCATTATTAAGAGTAGGTTTCGGTCCTATTAGAACCTTGATATTAAAAGGAACCCCCCCAATCGATACAGTAATTTGATTGTCTTGTCCTGCGTTTATATTCTTACGAGCAAATATAGCCTCTAAGAATATATTGCCTTTTATATTTTCTCTGTTTTGTACATAATCTGTAAAAGTTATCTTTACAGTGCCCCCACCTGCTTCACCATTTGAATTAACATGTGCCCTAGCTACAGTATCTACACCCGCTGCATAAAGCGGAAAATTCACCGCTGATGCAGGTTCTGTAGGAAATTTAAACTGTTTAGGAAGTTGAATAATAAAGTAATCTCCTTTTTTTAATGTCTTTCCATAGGAACTCGCATCCCAATCCATTTCCAAACGGAACTTGCTCCAATATCCAAGCGGTTTTCCAGGAGGTATAGTCTTACCATCTTTATCCTTAATTTCAAATTTAGTAATTTTTGTATTCACACGGTCAACATCTTCTGCGAACACAGGTTTGCTTTGAAGCATTACTCCTAAAAGCATCACAAAAACTAAGAAAAACGAAGTTAGCTTTTGTATGTTACCTCTTTTTTTCATCTTTTTTCTATCTCCCTTCTTTGTTTATTGCTTCAACTTTTGAAAATAAACTTAGACTTTGCTTACCATTTTTGGTATAATGATTAAAATAATTTTATTGTATGATTTATTAATGAATTAATGGCTTTTGGTAGATGTCGAATAATACTTTATTGATAGGTTTTCATCTGTAAATTAAAGTCTAACATTATTGACATTTAAAGTCTACTTTTTTTTACAGTTTATTTAATTATATTTTTACAAAGCCGCTTAATTTTGTTTTATATTCTTTTTTATCATGTAATTTTATAGCCTTTTTGTTTCAACCACTTGAAAAAAAAGGAAGAACTTTAACAATTTGTCAATTCCTTCAATATTTCCATCTTTAGTTATTTTAATCTTCCCTTTATCAAATTTCCCGATTAATAAGTCTGAATGTTTAGCATTTGCTCCAGATAAAGCTTTTTCTATGGCATTACTAATCTTGATATCTTTAATTTGGTTTTCGTATGTATTCTTTAAGTTTTCGTTATCTTCTTGTAATTTCTTGATGTCGACACCTTCAAACGATTTCAAAGAATCTTCCAAACTCTTTTTATCTTCTTCTAACTTACTAACCTTGTCCTTTAAGCCATTGACATCAGTGCCATATTCAGCCATGATCGCTTCAATAGCTTCTTGTTCTAATCCTAAACCTTTCAAAAAAGTTCTATTCATATTCTTTCCTACCTTTCTTCTCTACGCTTTTTACGATGTCGCATATCGTGAGTGCTTGTCTTTATTACAGTCGCAAGCTAACTGAATTTTACATAATAAAAAAGCAGTTTAAAGACTTACTCGGGTCACAAAATGAAAAAAAAGACTAGTGTCATGATAACCCTATCGGCTTGGGAGATATAGGATCCCCTTAACCTTTCTATTTTACTAATTTTGTCTTTTCTTTTCCGTTAAGGTCTAAAGGCTTATTTACAACTTTTTTGTAAACATCCATATAAATTTCTTCCTTATTGCCGTTCATAGTAAATTCATAATAATATGCCCCTTTATGAGGTGCACTCATTAAACACTTATTGTTTTGTAAGGTCTTGCACGACCAAACACAAAAGACATCATCTCTGTCAATATTGTTTCGTGTAATATCAGCTCTACTCTTCTGCGTTTTACTAAACTCTCAAAAATGTGTACAAAAAAAGCACTACCAATATTTCTACCGGATGTGCTTCTAAAATAATTTTTAATTTTTAGATAGGTAGGACTGCCATCTCCTACATCTGCAACCTTTCGGTCCGTGAACGACAGATTCTTCACCTCTATCTTTATTTATATTATACCCTAATTCTTGGAATTAAACAACATTTTATGCTTTTCTAATATTTTTCCCTTTCTGATATTATTCTTCATCAAGAAGTGGATAATATGATTATCATTTTTTTAACTAATATTAACTCTGTAAAATGATTTCTATCGCCCGGTACACTATTCAATATCATAATTCTATTGTCACCTTTATTTTTGATTTTCAAAATTTCCTGTGGGTTAAGTATAGATTTATTTAAGTTATTCATAGCATTTTCGGATATTTCGCTTCCATGCCTGAATAATATACGACTAATATCATACTTTGTAATATAAACACTTTTATCACTCGGGAAACCTTCCACACTTATAGGTAATTTCCCAATATAATATTTATCTTTACTAAAATATTTGCCTATCTCTTCAATTTTATTAGCCTTAAAGTTTTCGGATCTATAAGCATCTATCTCCGACTTCAAAATTATTTCATCTTCTCTCCTATCAAACTCATCAGCAATTTTATCCACATCCACATAAGGAACTAACACACATCTACAGTTAGGATGCCTTAGTAATATCGGAGCTTTATCTATATCATGAATTTTCTTGTTATGCGGACTACATTCACTAAATGTTCTTTCATCAAATGTTACAATCTCTTGAACTTTAGTAACCCCTAATTCTTTCATGCTAGCTTTGTTGATTTCATTCATTTGGTGCATGGTTTCACTTCTTATTAGCCTTGAAGCATTATGAAGACCTGTATTCATTCTTGAATTTAATTCTATAGCCATTTGAGCCGTAGGATTACCGGGGATAATTCATTTAGTTAATATATCATTTAGTTCTTTATGGAGCTTATTTTGATTTTTCCATACTCTCTCTGAAAAATTAGCCCCATGCCACGGTTTTTGATATGGTTTTTTTTGCGATATTAGGATTATATTTAATTTCAATTCCAATATCTTTTAGTAAGTCACTAGTTATATTTACAATATCTTTTCCAGCTTTTAGTATTGTTAATTCTCCTGTAGATTCTACCTTTTCTCCCAAGTCTTTTAATACATTTTTGTAGGATTACTCTCGCATTGCGGGGAAAAGGCAAACAAGTGAGAAAAAAACGGAAACAAGGAATAAAAAAAGATGATAAAGCAACAAGATTAACAATAGTACTAGCAATACTAATGATAATTGAAAAATTGTTGGATATCATCTTCAAAATCCTAGAGAAGTTAGGGCGATAAGCCTTAACTATCTCACTTGTATTATATATTAAAAATAGTGAAAAGACAATTAAAATATTACTTTATATATTAATCATATTAAATGTAATTAATATAATAATGAAATTTGTGTAAAGTAGTTTGATTGTGAAAAATAAAATTGTGGTTATGTAAATAATTTTATAAATATTACTGTATTACCACAAATTAATGTAATCATATTTTTATATCTATTTAAACAACAAACTAAATTCTTCCATATTCCATACTGTTGTAGCAATATCTTCATAAAATGCTTTTTCATGAGAAATTAAGAAAATTCCTCCATTATATTCTTTAAGTGCACGTTTTAACTCGTCCTTAGCAGCATTATCTAAATGGTTAGTAGGTTCGTCAAGCATTACGATATTTGTAGGTTTGTTTATAACTTTGCATAATCTAACTTTAGCTTTTTCTCCACCACTTAAAACTTTAACTTGTGACTCATATTGTTCTGTTGTAAGTCCACATTTTGCAAGTGCAGCTCTTACTTCGTTTTGTAGTAATGATGGAAATGCATCCCAAACATCATCAATAGCTGTTTGATTTCCATAAGTTTCTTCTTGCTTAAAATATCCAATATGCAAATTTTGGCCAAAATGAATTTCACCTGATAATGGTTTAATTTCTCCTAAAAGAGTTTTAACTAAGGTTGTTTTTCCTAAACCATTCATACCTGTAATTGCAATTCTATCCCCTCTTTCCATTCTTAAATTTAGCGGAACTGTCAAGGGTTTTTCTGCATCATAGCCAATTACTAAATCCTTAGTTTCAAAAATAAGTCTTGATGTTGAACCGATTTCCTTAAAAACAAATTCCGGATCCGGTTTTTCTCTTTGTAATTCAATCCTATCCATTTTATCAAGCATTTTTTGTCTTGACATAGCCATGTTTCTTGTTGCAATATTTGCTTTATTTCTAGCAACAAAGTCTTCTAATCTCTTAATTTCCTGTTGTTGTTTTTTATAAGCATTTTCAATTTGTTTTAGTTTTAATTCATGTAATCTTTCAAATTCTGAATAGTTACCGACATATCTATTTAATTCTTTATTTTCTACATGGTAAATTAAATTAATTACAGAATCTAAAAACTCAATATCATGAGAAATTAGAATAAATGCATTTTCATATTCTTGAAGATATCTTCTCAACCACTCAATTTGAGTTTCATCAAGATAGTTTGTAGGCTCGTCAAGCATTAATATATCCGGTTTTTCTAATAATAATTTACATAATAAAACTTTTGATCTTTGTCCTCCTGATAAATCCTTAAACGGAGTGTCTAAACCCAGTTCAACTATACCCATATTATTTGCAAGTTCATCTATTTTTGAATCAATTACGTAAAAGTCTCTATGTTCAATAATATCTTGTAAAATCCCCACTTCTTCCATCATATCATTTAGTTCATCTTCAGATGCGTCTTCCATATTCATATAAAGCTCATTTATCCTTGCTTCCTTTTCAAATAAATCTGAAAATGCATCTTGCAAAACTTCTCTGACAGTTACATCTTTTTCATATGATGCTAATTGATCCAGATATCCAACTTTTACAAATTTAGCCCATTCGATTGTTCCTGTATCAGGAATTAATTTTCCGGTTATAATATTCATAAATGAAGATTTTCCTTCACCATTTGGTCCAATAAGTCCAACGTGTTCACCTTTTAATAATCTAAAATTAACATTTTCTAATATTTCTCTGCCACCATAACTGTGATTCAAATTTGAAACAGATAATATACTCATCATTCCTCCATTAAACACTCTTAAAACATTAAATTAATTATAGCATATTCTAAAATTAAAAAAACAACAAGAATAGTATTTACCATAACTCCCAATTCACCAAAAATTACTATATAAATTATTTTTATAGTTGTAAATTTATTTGTTTTATCTCTTTGAATAATTTCTCCAATCACCTCCGCAATAAATCCAACAATTAATGCAACTATAATAAATAATTACTACTTAAGGGAATAAGTAGTGAACGCAATTATCAATAGTAAATCACTCCAGTGATTTATTCGTGTTAAGACAACGTCCCATTCTTAACCACTACCGCTAATAATCTACTCTAACGAAAAAGATTATATCATATCTTTATTATTCTTAATACTTAAAATCACAAGAAATTAAATGGTCGTTAATAACTCCTGTTGCCTGCAAAAAAGAGTAAATCGTAGTACTTCCAATAAATTTAAAACCTTCTTTTTTCAAGTCCTCACATATTTTATTGGATAAGATATTTTTTGAGGGAACTTCTTTCGGATATTTCCATGGATTTATAACAGGAGTATCAAAAACATATCTCCAGATAAACTTGGAAAAAGAGCCATATTTTTTTTGAATTTTCAATACTGCATTTGCATTATTAATTACAGATAAAATTTTATTTCTATGTCTTATTATTTTTCCATTTGTAAGAATATTATCTATCTTTTCTTCAGAAAAATTTGCAACTTTTTCAATTTCAAAGTTTTCAAATTCTTCATCAAAAAATTCTTCTCTTTGTAGAATAGTATTCCATGAAAGTCCTGATTGAAACATTTCAAGCACAAGCATTCTAAACATCTGTCTATCATCTCTGACAGGTTTTCCCCATACATTATCGTGATAATACCTCATTTTTTCATTTGTTTCTGCCCATAAACATCTTTTCATTTTTTATCTATTTCCTTCTTTTATTTTTTATGATATAAACAATTACTAACAATTTAATTATAATATATGAAATTTAAAATATAAAAGATTTACTACAAATTATTAGAATAATAAAAAATTGTCGTAAAACAACTTTCGCCATTTTACAACAACTTATTTTATTTTTTATTAATCTTTTTTATTTTTTGTTGCAACTAATGCTGTCCCTGCTACTATCGCAGTCATTGCAGTTGTCATAACCCCTATATCGCTTGTGTTTGGATTTTGATTATTAGATGATTTTTGTTGTTGATTATAACTTAGTGTTTGTTTTTGATGTTTCTTTGGCGCAGGTATTTGTACATTTTCAGATTTATTTTCTGGTTTTTTAGATTTATTTTCTAGTTTTTCAGATTTATTTTCTGGTTTTTCAGATTTATTTTCTGATTTTTCAGATTTATTTTCTAGTTTTTCAGATTTATTTTCTAGTTTTTCAGATTTATTTTCTGGTTTTTCAGATTTATTTTCTGATTTTTCAGATTTATTTTCTGGTTTTTCAGATTTATTTTCTGGTTTTTCAACTTTATCTCCTTTTACATTTTCAGAGGAAATTTCTTCTTTTAAATTAATCAATAATCCATTTTTAAAATCTTTTTTATCACTAATATATATACTTTGATAATCTGCGTATTTTTCTATTATAATTTTAATCATCTTAGTATTTTTATCATAATAAAAAAACAACTTTCCATCAAAAAATTCATTTGCATATATCTCAGAAATTTTACCATACACTATGAAATTATTTTTAACCTTAAATGCATAATCAATTTTCCCATTCAATCTCAGGTATATATAATCTCCGTCATTAAATTCTGACATCGTTACAACATTTTTATTTCTTTCAATTCTTCTTTCAGAAATAGTTGGTTGAGAACTATTTAATATATTTTTAGTACTATTATTACCTCTATCTGAAGCCATAGTAATAGAATTATTTGAACTAAAAAAAATTACAAAGGCTAACATCCCGAAATATAGTCCCTTACTCAATTTTCTCATAACATACTTTAGTTTTTTTTCAAAATTTTTCATCTTAATCTCCAAATTATAATTTTTATTAAATAATTTTAACTAACTTCCTTCAAGTTTGTTCTATGTTCAATTTTTTGATATCAATACATTTCACTAAAATGTATTGCCAATTTTTATTTTAATCTATATCCAAAATTTTAACTTTTCCGGTTCTTAGAGTTTCTTGCACATCTATTACTCTTTGATTTGAGGAACCTCTAAACTTCAATCTTAAATCTTTCAGTTCTTGTATAAATGGTCCATCAACAAGAATATCACACTCTTTCAACATCTCCAATCTTTTTGAATCTTCTATCAATTTTTCATAAATATATCCGGAGTATGCCCAAATATGTTTTCCGGTTTCTTTTTTTACTCTTCTAATCACCTCTATTAGCCATGTATTTTGAAATGGCTCTCCTCCTAAAAGGGTTAATCCTTTTACTGCTGGATCCTTCATATATTCTAATACAAGTTCTGTTTCTTTTTCAGTCCATTTATTTCCATAATTAGGATCTTGATAAAGTTCATTAAAACACCCCGGACATTTATGCGTGCAGCCTGTACAAAATATTGTAACACGTATACCAAATCCATTTGCTACATCATATTTTCTAATTTGCCCATAATTTCCATACTCTATCATATATGTAGCACCCTTGCATTTATTTCTTTTGTTCTTCCTTCATTCCAGAAGTTTTCGCCAAGATAGCCACATGTTCTTCTAATTACTGTAAGTTTATCTTTATTTTTATTTCCGCAATTTGGACACTCCCATTCACCATCTACATTTACAAAGATTTCACCGTCAAATCCACATTCATGACAATAGTCAGATTTTGTATTAAATTCAGCGTACATAATGTGGTCATAGATAAATCTAACCAAAGTTTCAACTGCTTCAATATTATTTGTCATATTTGGAATTTCTGCATATGAAATCATACCACCAGTTGAAAGTTTTTGGAATTGTGATTCAAATTCAAATTTATCAAATACTGAAATGTGTTCTCTAACATCAACATGATACGAATTTATATAATAACCTTTATCAGTAACATCTTCAATAATTCCAAATCTTGCTCTATCAATTTTACAAAATCTGTTAGTTAAACTTTCTGCCGGTGTTCCATATAAAGCAAAACCTAATTTAGTTTCTTTTTTCCATTTATCACAAGCTTCTCTTAATTTTGTTACAACTTTAACTGCAAAGTTTTCCCCCTCTTTTGTATGAGATTTTCCTGTAATCAACTTAGTCGCTTCGTAAACACCTATATACCCTAATGAAATTGTTGCATATCCATTTTCTAAATACGCATCAATTTTTTCACCTTTTTTAAGTCTTGCAATTGCTCCATATTGCCAATGTATTGGTGAAACATCAGATGTTGCTCCTTTTAATAATTCATATCTTAAAAGCAATGCTCTTTTAGCAAGTTCTAATCTTTTTTCTAAAATTTCAAAAAATTTTTCTTCATTATGATTTGAAAGTATAGCTATTTGTGGCAGATTTAAGCTTACTACTCCCATATTAAATCTTCCATCAAATTGATAATTTCCATCTTTATCTTTCCATGGGCTTAAAAATGATCTACAACCCATCGGTCCAAAAACATTTCCTTCATATAGTTCTTTCATTTTTTTCGCAGAAACATAATCAGGATACATTCTTTTCGCTGTACATTTTGCTGCAAGTTTAGTTAAATAATAATACTTTGAATTTTCATTAACATTATGTTCATCTAAAACGTATATTAATTTAGGAAATGCTGGAGTTACATAAACATCAGCTTCATTTTTTATTCCTTGCAATCTTTGTTTTAATATTTCTTCTTGTATTAATGCGGCCTCTTTTTCATATTTATATTCTGGTAAAAAGTGCATAAATAAAGTTACAAATGGAGCTTGTCCATTAGTAGTCATAAGTGTGTTTATTTGATATTGGATAGTTTGAATGCCATCTTTTACTTCTTTTCTTGTTCTTTTCCAAGCAACTTTTTCAGCTTTTTCCATATCCAATTTTATGCCATAAATTTCTTGTTGTTCTTCTTTTACTAATTCAAGATATTTATTAAATGATTTTCTAACAAATGGAGCAAGAATAGTATCTATACCATTAATACTTTGACCTCCATATTGTCCACTTGCAACCTGTGCAATTATTTGTGTCGTAACTGTACATGCAACTTGAAAGCTTTTTGGTGTATCTATTTTTTTCCCGTTTACAACTGTTCCATTTGTAAGCATATCTTTTAAATTTATTAAACAGCAATTAAACATTGGCTGCATTATGTAATCCATATCATGAAAATGAATTGCCCCCGTATCATGAGCCAACAATATGTCTGCCGGTATTAATTTTCTTCTGGCAATATCTTTAGAAACTTCACCAGCTATTAAATCCCTTTGAGTACTTACAATTTTTGCATCTTTATTGGAATTTTCATTAATAACTTCTTCATTTGATTTATTTAAAATTCCCATTACATCTTTATCTATCGTATTCATTTTTCGCTTAAATTCTTGAACTGATCTATAGCTTTCATAAGCTTTAGCGGTTGCTAAATTATTGTATTTTATCAATCGATAATAAACTTCATCTTCAATACTATGAATAGTCATAGGTTTTTCCATTTTACTTGCAATTTCTTCGATTTCATTAGCAATTTTAAGAGCAAGCCCTTCTTCATAAATTCCTGTGAATGAATTCATAGCTTTTTCAATAGCAATAATAATCTTTTCTTTATCGAATTTATCAATTAATCCATTTCTTTTTATTACTTCCAAACCGACCTCCTTTTTTTACTTTTCTACTACATATAGTACTACAAATATATTTTAAATACAATACTTTGTGTTTAACTCTTTGTAATTTAAAAATAAAAAACTAGTAAAATACACGTTTTACTAATTTTTTTATTTAAAACCATAATTAATTTAATTTTTGTAATATTTTTCTATTATCCAACCTAAAATGAACATTAAAAATATTAGCAATATGACTATAAAAATTGATAAACTAAACAAATAATAGTTTAATTTTGTCATAAAAACTATAACTAACGTCAATACTCCAACAACTAAAGCAATTTTATTAATTTTATTATCAAATATTTTCTCTTTTAATTTTTTAAATTTATCTGACATATATAACACTGTAATCCCCGATATCATTAAAAATATTAATAATATACCAACTGTTACTCTCATTTTGTACAAATTGATTGGTATTGGGGTAACAGCTAAATCCAATAATAATATCTCAAATAACACTAATGCAAATGAATATAAAAATACGCTTATACTATTTAATTTTTTGTTTTCTTTCATTAATAACTCCTTTTTTTTATTATATCATCAAAGTTATTAATTAAAAATTATTTAATAACATTTCTCTTCTTTCTTATTAAAATAGCAAACAATATTGAAGTAATAGCAAATAATAATAAAATCAATATTTCTTGCCATGCATTTAATAAGGTAAATGTTTTTTTATAAATCATATCAATTATATTCAAATAGTAATAATATGGAAATATTTTTGAAAAATTAATAATCCCTAAACTTAAAAATTCTCTTGGAATCATTATTCCTGATAAGAATGCAAATCCCATTCCTAGTATTTGGTTTATAGCATTTATTACTTGAACTTTATTTGTTATTGAAATCAAAAGATTTGAAAATCCAATTGCCGGAAAAATCAATAAATACAAGTTAAAAATATATGGTAATCCTTTTGATAAATATTCTTTTCCGATAAATAAAAATGGAATTAATATTATCGGTATAAATGCAATTATCGAAACTAAAATTTGCCCAAGTGATGTTTCAAATATAAACCTAGCATCACTTTTTGCGGAAATTTTTAATCTTTGCATAATATTAGTTTTCATAAATGAATTCATACTTAGTGAAATTATTGAAAATACAACTGTGAAACATATAAATGCAGCCATCTTAAAATATATTGATAACCATAAATCATTTGACTTATTTTGATTTTCTCCATAATTTTTAATATTAACATTGGTATCCTTAAGCATTTCTAATACTTTAGAGGTATTAAGTTTACCATCTTCCGCTGAAGCATTCGCATAAATCATGAACTTATTTGCTTCATTTTTAATCAAAACTCCGAAATGATTTTTAGGAGCTGATAAAAGAGTAATTGCTTCTTTTTTAGACAAAATATTTTTTTCAAAGTCCGAATTTATTATTATTGCTACATCATATTTACTAATAAATAAATGTTTTTTTGCTGTTTTTTCATCAAATTTATCTAGTTTCACATTATTTTTTATTGACAAATATTTTATAAAATCCTTAGAATATTGAGAGTTTGAAAGATCATTTACTCCAATACTTAACCTAATTAAAGTTATATTTTCATCACCAGTCTTTGAATAAATCAATGTCATAAAAGTAAATATGGCAATATATGAAATTAATATAACTTTATATTTTAATGCAACTTTTAGATATGATCTAAATACTTTCATAACGCCCCCTATTTATAAATAAAAATGAAATTGATAATATAACTAAAGAGGCTATCAACATTATTGTAACATTTTCATATATTATCTTTGTATCATTCAGCACGTTTATACCATAAAGTGCATCCATTCCTAATGCAACCGGATTAATTTTTGAAATATATGGCACAACTCCTTCAATTATTGCTTTCATTTTATTATTCATCATACCTGTTAAAAAGGATAAAAACAAAGAAAATCCAACACCTAAAATAGTCTTTACATTTAAGCTTAATTTATTTGTAACTGAAATTAATGCTCCTAAAGACAATCCTAAGATATTTGAAACTATCAAAATAATTATAGTGTATGGAATATTTTGTATAATTGATATGCCATAAATATATGTAATTACAAAGATTAACAATATATTTGAAAACATATTAACTATAAATCCAATAACAAATGGTACAAATAATTTACTAAACTTACTAATAGGAGACACTCTTACCCTGGCACCAAAATCAGATAAATTGGCTTGATAAAAAGAATACAAGTGTAAAGTCATAAAATATCCATAAATCATATACATAGAAACTATTGAATACATAAAAAATTTTATAGGACTTACCTCCGCGTCTCGATTTGAAAAATAATTTATATTAAAGTCATATTTTTCAATAGGAATGCTTAAATTTTGCATTTCCTTAATTTGTCTTACAACTGATTCAACTACATTAACCTTAAAAGTATAATTTATAGCATTTGAACTTGTTTTAATATTGAGTTTTTCATCTATAAACGCATCTATTGTATTATTTTTCAAAAATAAATTTTCATCACCTTTTTTTACACTAACTAAATTAAAAATATTAGCCTTCTTAAAAATAAAGCTATACTGATTTTTAGAATCTAAACCAACATTTATTTTTGATGTCAACTCTTTTCCACTTAATGAAAAATAAAAAAATGATGATAAAATTATCGGATAAAAAATTATCCAAAATAAAATATCCTTATCTATGATAACCGATTTTAATAAATACCTTAAGTTGTGCATAAAATTTTTCATTATTCTCTCAACTCCTTACCGGTAAGTTCAAGAAATACATCATTTAATGATGGCAATTCATTAAATAATTCCAAATATCCATATTTTTTTTCATTAATATAATTAATAATATTTACTAAATTATTTTCTAATTTCGAAAAAGAAATTTGATATTTATTCTTTGAAATCATCTCTACATTGCTTACCCATGCTAAATTTTCCAATTCCATTTGAATATTTTCATAATCTTTATCAAATACTATCGTTACTTTTTCCTTAATTGAAATCATATGTTTTAATTCAGCACTTGCCCCTTTTACAATTGATTTACCTTTATCAATAATTACAATTTCATCACAAATTTGATCCACTTCATCTAAATAATGACTTGTGTAAATTATTGTTGCCCCATTTTCATTTAATTTTTTAATATTATGTAAAATAAAATTTCTACTTTGTGCATCCACAGCAACCGTAGGTTCATCTAAAAATAGTAATGTAGGTTTATGAGCAATTCCACATGCTATATTCAACCTTCTTTTTAATCCAACTGATAATTTTTTTGGATAAAATTTTCTGAATTTTTCTAAACCGACAAAGTTTATTGCTTCATTCACATATTCTTTTAATTTTTTCGCTTCATTTATATAAAGCCCACAAAAATATGAAATATTATCTTCAACCGTAAGTTCATCTAAAAATGCTAATTCTTGAGGTACTACACCAATTTTTCTTTTTATATCATAACTATTATCTTTTAACTCTTCACTAAACACCTTTATTTCGCCTTTATCATATTTAAGCAATCCTAAAATAGTGTTAATTAAAGTAGTTTTTCCAGAACCGTTTGGTCCTAATAATCCAAGTATTTGACCTTGTTTTACATCTAAATTAAAATGGTCTAAAGCAACAAAATCTTCATATCTTTTAACTAAATTTTCAACTTTTATTATCATTTTTTACCTCCTAATGATAAAATAACATATGAGATGCATTTATATAAGTAAAAAATGTAATTAAATAATATGACAAATGTACGGAGATTTTATGAAAAAACTAATCGATAATTTTTTAATCTTAAGTTCAATAATTTTTATATTATTTACTTTTAAAATTTTTACATTAAATAATAGTTTCATTATTTTATTATTAACTACTATTTCATTAAATTTTCTCATTATATTATTTAACAACAAAATTGCTAAAATCTTTGTACTTGCAATATTTTTAACATATTCGTTTTACAATATTAATACTTTGTATTTTTTACCAATTTTAATTTTTAACTTATTTGAAGTATTTAACAATAAATTATTACTTTTACTTTCTTTAACCATTTGTATATTTGATTTTAAGATATATGTAATAATTGGATTTTCATATTATTTATTTATTCAAAATATAAATTTTGAAGATGCATATTCAAAATATATGAAAACTAGGGATGAATTCGCAGAACAAAATATAATTTTAAGAAAAGAAAAATTAAATTTATTGAAAAAATCTGAACGTAATAAGCAAATTTCAATTATTCATGAAAGAGAAAGAATTGCTAAAACTTTACATGAATCAATAGGACACACTATTTCAGCAAGCATAATACAAATAGAAGCAATTAAAGTAATATCATCAAATGAAAATGTTACAAAACAATTAAATTCATTGCAAAATAATTTAAAGACGGGTATGAATGAAATTAGAGAAGCTCTACATAACTTGAAAAATCAAAGTATTGATTTAGAGAAAAAAATCATGGAATTACTTGAAAATTCACGATTTAAAAATAATAAAATTAATATATTAAATTGTGAAAACTTAAATATGAACTTAAAATTTGATATAATTTCAATTGTTAAAGAAGCTATAACAAATGCATTAAAATACTCAAATTCCGATTTTATGCGAATAAGCATTGTTAATAATAAAAAATACATATCGATAAACATTTCAGATAATGGAAGTGAATTTGTAGATATAACAAACATAAAAAAAGGAATTGGCTTAATTTCAATAAAAGAGATTGTAGATTTTTATAATGGAAATTTAAATATTTCATACAATAACGGATTTAATATCCACATTACTTTAATGGAGAAAATAAATGACTAAAATTATACTTATAGATGATGATAAATTAATATGTGATTCTCTTAAAATCATTTTAGAATCTAAAGGTTATGAAGTATCCGGAATAGCTTATAATGGTGTAGATGGTTTTAATCTATTTGAAAAAACTCATCCTGATATAATCCTTATGGATATAAGAATGAAGGAGCAAAACGGTATAGAAACTAGTGAAAAAATCTTAGAAAAATACCCTGATGCAAAAATATTGCTTTTAACTACTTTTAAGGACGAAGAATACATAACTCGTGCAATCTCAAATGGTGTAAAGGGCTATATTCTAAAAGACAACTTTTCATCTTTACTTCCAAGTATTGAAACTGTATTAAGTGGAAACATCGTATTCGATAATGAAGTTGTTCAAAACTTATCAGTTCGTAAAAAAACTGATGTAATCCTTGAAAATATCAATCAAAAAGAAATGGAAATAATTAAGTTAGTTGCTGAAGGATTAAATAATAAAGAGATTGCAGAAAAATTATTTTTAAGTCAAGGAACTGTAAGAAATTATCTTTCTACAATATTAGATAAATTGAATTTAAGAGATAGAACTCAGCTTGCTATTTATTATTTGAACAATAAATAAGTAAAATTATATTAAAAATAAATATTTTTATTATTAAAAAAATGAAAATTAGAAGTCATAAATTCAGACTTCTAATTCTCTCAACCATTTTACTATATTCCCAACTCATCATTTAACAAATTGTGTAATTCTATTAATGAATCTACCTTTACCTTTGAATTATACTGATATTTATTATCTTCTTTTATAATTCTTATATGCTTTTTTGAAACTTCAAAAGTAAAATTATCAAATATTATAGTCGGACTGTTTCCTTTTAATGATTCGTAACTCACTTTTTCAAAATTGCTCTCATTTAAATTATTTATCAATTTTTGAACTTTATCCTTAAAGTCTTTTGATAAAATATCTTTTTTTACTCTAGCTCCTTCAGACTCAATAGATATTATATTAGAATAATCTTTAATATCCATACCAAATTTATAATTTCTATTACATCCAACAAGAACTATAGTCATAAATATAAACATTATTAATATATTTTTAATTTTCATTTTATTTTACCTATATTTTTAATATACCCTGCATTCCATTTGTATACAGTAGAACTTTTTGTATTTATCAATTTAGAATCCATATCCATATATTGTGTAAAATTATACCATGGATTCCAAAAAGAATATGTATTATTGGTGTTGTTATACCCAAAAATTACTAATGCATGTTGACCTTTAGAAGATGTATTAGTACCTCCTATAAGAATATAACTATTCTTATAATATATTTGTTCTATAACCTCTCCTTTAAATAAATATCCTGAGTCCTTTGCGTCATTAGAAAAGTTGTAATTATTTAAATAACTTGACAATTCCTTAAATGATACTCCATCTTCATAATTAAAATAAGAAGATATTGTTTCTGGAGTATGCCAATTGTATCCTAAATTATATAGTATATTAGATAAAGCATAAGAATAACATCTACTTTTACCAGAAGGCTGAATATATTTTATATCAAAATTTAACACATACCCTGAGGGAGTTCTCAAAGAAACAAAATTTTTATCGTACTTAATATTATCATTACCATTCAAAATTACTAATTCATTAGTATTTATTTTTTTTATTATAAATAATATTTTTTTGTTCATTTAAGCTATAAGCTCTTTTACCTATTATTCCCCACAAATCATAATCAAAAGTTGTTAAAATCAAAGGATTATTTATATTAGTAAAATATTTTAACTTGTCTAATTGTTCGGAATATGCTTTAGAATAAATTCCACTAGTTTCTCCTTCAAAAGTTGAAACTAAAAAAGTTGAAACTATTTTATTATTTAAATATATTGGAAATAAAGTTCTTTCTTGATTATCATTATTAATGATATTTATTCCTCTACCTACCTTAAATTTGTAATATAATTCATAATCTCTACTAGATAAAACAAATCTATATATAATATATAACTTCGTTTTCTAATAATATTAAATTCCATTAATATTAAACATTGGAAACACCTCCATTATTTCTTTTTTTAAATTATAAATTATTTTTTTGTGTGCATCAATCGATTTCAAATTATGGTTTAATATTTGAATAAACGTAAGCGTCAAATAATCAGTACCCATAACAAAATAGCCTATAAATCACATTAGATTCATAGGTTCTTTTGATTTTCTCTTAAATTTTATTGTATCTGAAAATAAACAATTTTTTTCTGCCCACAACAAAAGCTAAAATACCTCATATAAAGAATATTGGCAATTCTTTTTTCAAAAATATCAAAAGGAATTGCCATATATAAAGAAAAAAGGTAATTCTTTTTACAAAATCTCCAAAAGGAATTGCCTCATATGAAGAATAACGGCATTTCTTTTTACAAAAATATCAAAAAGAATTGCCTCATATGAAGAGTATCTGTATTATATTTTGTCACAAAAAAAGACCTCTAAAAAATTGGTCTCTAGATCCAGCTTTTTAGGGTCATTTCTAATTAATAAATTTTTTTAGATTGGATTAAAATATCTATTTTTAGGTCTTAATCAAACTCACCAAATTCAATACTTACAATATTTTCTAAATTAGATAATTTATATGCTAAGTCCGAAAATGAGATTGACTTTTTTGTATTTATTCTATATACATGTGTTGTATATAATTGATTATTTTCTGTAGATGTATTCATTCCTATTATTTCAAATTTTGGGTCAAAACTTTTTATCGCGTTAATAATTTCTTCAGTAGTATTTTTATTCGATAAATATTTAATAGTAAATTCTTGTGTTCCATGGATTACAATTATTCTCTTAAAAAAGATCAACACTATTAATATTAATAGCCCACTAAAAACACCAATTACATAATATCCCATTCCAAATGCTAAGCCAACGGCTGATACACACCATATTGATGCAGCTGTAGTTAATCCTGTAACACTTCTTTTAGTAACTATTATTGTACCTGCACCTAAAAAACCTATGCCACTAACCACCTGTGCTATTAATCTAACAGCATCTATACTAACATTTAAATCTTTACTTAAACTAGATACAAACGCAATTGTATTTACCTGAATCAAGGATATTGTCGCTGCCCCCATACCAACCAAAATATGAGTTTTTAGTCCAGCACTTCTGTGGCTTTTTTCTCTTTCAAGTCCGATAAGTCCGGAAAATATCATTGATAAAATTAATCTTATAAAAATATCATTTATTGTCAATCTATCCATTGTGTTCTCTCCTGTTATAATATATAAATATTATAACATTTTGAAACTATTTTCCAAACTTTACTTTTGAATATGTCATTGAAATAATAGATATTAACATTACTAAAATTCCCAAAATTAAAAATGTTAGCAAATCGATACTTCCTGATATTTTAGATAATGTAAACGTTCCTAAAGGCATTAAAATAATAGCCACCGTAAATACACATGAAAATACTCTTCCCATCATTTCATTCGGAACTTTAATTTGTATTTGACTTAAATAATGTATATTAAAAATTGTCATAAAAAATTCTACTAAAAAATTTCCAAATAAAAATATGATTATTGGAAAATTAATAAATTTGTATAATCCTATCAGCACTACTCCAGATCCGCTTAAAATTAAACTTAAATGTAAATTTCTGATAGATGATTTAATCTTGCCGGAAATAAATGCAGCTAAAATACTTCCTAAAGCTCCTAAACTTAGCATTGTCGCAAAAGCTCCATTTATTGAAAATAATTTATCCGAATAAGGAAGAATGTATGCAAATCCGGCAAACATAAAATTTATCAATGATGCTAATATTAAAAGTAATAAAATTTCTTTTTCATTGTATACAAAAATAATCCCTTCCCATATATCACTTAAGACAGATTTTAAATCAGTCCCTGTTTTTGAGCTGATTTGATATTTAATTTCTTCAATTTTTATCATCTTTATACAAATAAATGAAAGTAAAAAACTTATAGCATCTATCAGTAATATAACTCTAAGACTTGTAAATTGTATTACAATAAATGAAAATATTGGCGAACAAACACTAATTACTTTAGTTGTAACTTCTAATTTTGAATTATAATTTACAATTTCATCCTTTTCAACAATTTCACTAATAAATGATTTATTAGCAATTCTTGAAAAGGAGCTTGAAACTGCTAATATAATATTTACAATTACCAATGTATATAACATCAAATTATTATTTGAAATAAATGCCGCTAACAAGCATGCAATAAAACATATAAAATCT
>NZ_JBFNFI010000018.1:0-40667 GCF_046035495.1 Helcococcus sp. KG196 | reverse complement strand
TCAGCTTTTTTCCATTTTTTTATTATGAAGGGGCTATTTCAAGATTTTTATGTTAACATTAACACACAGGATATAATCCGAGGACTAGCAGCGTAAACAAACTTCTTATTTCTTAAAATTTCATTCATTCTCCATCTATAAAAATAAAAGTTTGTTTAGACACCTCCGCAGGATGTAATCCGAGGACTAGTGACGTAAACAAACTTTTATTTTTAATCAAACCACTCTTTAATCTTTTCAAAAAATCCTTTTTCAGGTTTTACATCTTCACCGGTAACTTCGGCAAATTCTTGAAGTAGTTCTTTTTGTTTTTCATTTAATTTTTTAGGAACGATAACTTTAACATCAAAATATAAATCTCCTTTATATCCCGTTCTTACATCAACCATCCCTTCTTTATCTAATTTAAATCTAGTATCATTTTGTGTGCCTGCAGGAATTTCAAATTTAGTTGTCCCATCTAATGTTGGAATATCTATTTCATTCCCTAAAGCTGCTGTAACAAACGAAATTGGTAATTCATAAAATATATCATTACCATATCTTTTAAAAATTTCATGCTCTTCTACAGAAACCGCAATATATAAATCTCCTGAAGGTCCTCCATTTTCTCCATCATGTCCTTCTCCTCTAACAGGTATCATATTTCCATCTGCAATTCCTGAAGGAATCTTAATCTTGATTTTTGAAGTTTTTAGAACCCTTCCTTCTCCATGACAAGTTTCACATTTTTCCTCAATAACTGTCCCCGCCCCATTACATGTTGGACATGTGTTAACGGTTGAAAATTGACCAAATGGAGTCGATTGAGTACTTCTAACTTGACCTGTTCCATGACAACGAGTACAAGTTTTCTTTGACGTACCGGGTTTTGCCCCAGAACCTTCACATGTATTACATTTTTGATATTTTCTATAGGAAACTTCCTTTTCAACACCGGTGACAGATTCTCTAAATGATATGTTTACATGAATTTGAATATCTTGGCCTCTTTTAGGAGCATTCGGATCCCTTTGTCTTGTTCTGGAAGATCCTCCAAAAAAGTCAGAAAATAAATCTGAGAATATATCTCCCATTCCTCCTGAAAAACCACCAAATCCAGAATTTGGATCAAATGCAGCATCTCCATATCTATCATACTTAGCTCTGTTTTCTTCATCTCCAAGTATAGAATAGGCTTCATTAATTTCTTTTAATTTTTCTTGAGCTTCTTCACTACCACCATTTAAATCTGGATGATATTTTTTAGCTAATTTTCTATACGCTTTTTTTATTTCTTGAGCACTCGCACTTTGCGAAACTCCCAGCACTTCATACGGATTATTCATATTACCACCTTAACTAATAAAGGGGAGCAAGCTCCCCTCCTACTAATTATATATTTTACTTACCTTCTTCATTTTCGTCAACCACTTCATAATCAGCATCAACAACATCATCTTTTTTTTGTTGTCCAGCTTCACTCTTTTGACCAGATTGAGCATAAAGTTTTTCACTCATCTTATTTAACTCTTGAGTTAATTCTTCAATTTTAGCTTTGATTTCATCAACATTTTCAGAACCTAAAACTTTCTTTAATTCTTCATTTTTAGCTTTAATTGCTTCTTTTTCAGAATCTGAAATCTTTCCTTCTAGATCTTTTAATGTTTTTTCTACTTGATAAGAAATACTTTCTCCTTGATTCTTTGTTTCAATCAATTCTTTTTTCTTCTTATCTTCGTCTGCATATTTTTCTGCATCCTTAACTCTTTGATTAATTTCTTCTTCACTTAAATTTGCTGAAGCTGTAATTGTAATTTTTTGTTCTTTACCTGTACCTAAATCTTTAGCAGATACATTTACAATACCATTTGCATCAATATCAAATGTAACTTCAATTTGTGGTACCCCTCTTGGCGCAGCAGGAATATCTGTTAATTGGAAATTACCAATCATTGTATTATCTTTAGACATTTGTCTTTCACCTTGTAATACCTTGATATCTACTGATGTTTGGTTATCTGCTGCTGTTGTAAATACTTGTGATTTCTTTGTAGGAATTGTTGTATTTCTTTCAATCAATACTGTTGTAATATTACCCATTGTTTCAATACCTAATGAAAGTGGTGTAACATCAAGTAATAATAGATCATTTACATCTCCTGCTAAAATTGCCCCTTGTACAGCTGCACCTAAAGCAACAGCCTCATCAGGGTTAATATCTTTTTGAGGAGCTTTTCCTGTTAATTTCTTTACCGCCTCTGCTACAGCAGGAACTCTTGTTGACCCACCAACTAAAAGCACTTTATCTATTTCTGAAGCTTGTAATCCTGCGTCTTTTAAAGCATCTTTTACAGGGATTAATGTTTCGTCAATCAAGTCTGAAATTAGTTCTTCAAATTTAGATCTTGTAATATCCATATTTAAGTGAGCTGGTTGACCATTTATAGCTGTGATGAATGGTAAATTAATTTGAACACTCATTTGAGTTGATAATTCTTTTTTAGCATTTTCTGCTGCATCCTTCAATCTTTGTGCTGATGTTGGATCTTGTAATAAATCCACACCATTTTCTCTCTTAAATTCTGAAGCAATATAATTCATCAATCTGTTATCAAAATCATCCCCACCAAGTCTGTTATTACCTCTTGTTGCCAATACGTCTATAACTCCGTCGTCTACTTCCAAGATAGATACGTCAAATGTACCACCACCTAAGTCGAATACCATTATTTTCATATCATTATTTTCTTTTTGCATTCCGTATGATAATGCAGCTGCTGTTGGTTCATTAACAATTCTCTTAACTTCTAAACCTGCTATTTTCCCAGCATCTTTAGTTGCTTGTCTTTGCTCATTTGTAAAATATGCCGGAACAGTAATAACTGCTTCTGTTACAGTTTCACCTAAATATGCTTCAACATCTGCTTTAATTTTTTGTAAAATCATTGCAGAAATTTCTTCTGGTGAATATGATTTATCATCGATTTTTACTTTATAATCTGTACCCATTTCTCTCTTAATTGATGAAATTGTTTTTTCAGGGTTCATGATTGCTTGTCTTTTAGCTGTTTTACCAACTAATCTTTCTCCGTCTTTTGTAAATGCTACTACTGAAGGTGTAGTTCTATCTCCATCAGCATTAGGAATTATTGTAGCTTGTCCACCTTCCATTACTGCTACTGCTGAGTTTGTTGTACCTAAGTCAATACCTATAATTTTTCCCATAATTTTCTCCTTTTTGTTTAATACTATAATTTACACTTATACATTTTTCTAAATAACTCACTTACTTACTTTCACCATCGCCGGTCTTATTACTTTATCTTTTAATTTATATCCCTTTTGGAATGTTTCAATGATGTGTTCTGATTCAACTTCATCATTTTCTTCCATAAATACTGCATGATGTAAGTTTGCATCAAATTTTTCATTATCGGATACTATTTCTTCAACTCCTTCTTGAGTAAGAATATTTTCCAACTCAGATTTAATCATTACAATTCCTTTTGTTAATGTGTCTTCTTCATCAGCACCTTTCAATGCTCTATCAAAATTATCCATTACAGAAAGTAGTTTAATAACTAAACCTTCTGAAGCATATTTATATATATCCGATTTTTCTTTTTCTTGTCTACGTTTATAATTTGTGAAATCTGCTTGTAATCTTGCAAATGAATCTTTTAATTTTTCAAATTGTTCATTTACCTGTTCAGTATCTTTAGTGATTTCTTCAGAGTTTTCTTTAACTATTTCTTCATTTTTCTCTTCTACAACGTCTTTTGTTTTATCATTTATATCTTCTATCTTTTCTTTTTCATCCATCACTACCTTCTTTCAATATATCCATTTATATACTTACTTACCAATACCAAATCTGCAATTACTTTATCATATTTCATACTATTTGGTCCTAAAACTCCAAGCTTACCTTTGATACCATCACTATTTCTAAATGTAATAGTTATTACACTAAATTTTTCGAATTCCTTTATTCCTAATTCATCTCCAATATATACTTGTAAATCCGTATCCATATTATCAGATAAAACTTCAAGTAAAGGATTATCTTCTTTTATAAAATTTAAAAGATTTTGATTATTTTCTATTAAATCATTATTGTAAACAAACAAGTTTCCAAGTCCTTCATAAATCATCCTTGCCTGAGAATTTTCAAAGGTTGTCTTTTCGATAACCGGTATAATCTCATTTAACACGGAATGCCTTTCTCTTAAAACTTCATAAACTTGTGAATGTAATGCCTCTATCATATTTTTATGATTCAAATCCAATAAAGTCGATGTCAGTAAACTATTTATAAGGTCAATTGTATTTTTATCAACAGGACTTTTCAATCGTATGCTATCACTTATAACTTCTTTTGAGTTATAAATATATATAATAACCAAATCTTTAGGCCCCAAAAATACAACATTTATATATTTCAAATATATTTTTGACATTTCAGGCAACATTGCTAAAGCAGTATAGTTTGTGATAGCTGATAACATCTTAGTTGCATTTCTAATTACATTATCAAATTCTGACGAATCTTTCATATTACTCATATCAAAAATTTGTCTGGGTCCTAACTCAAATGGAATTTCGTCTGATAACAACGCATCTACATAAAGTCTATATCCACTATTAGAAGGAATTCTCCCTGATGAGGTATGTAATTTTTCCAAATATCCAAGTTCTTCCAAATCGCTCATTTCATTTCGTATGGTCGCAGCACTAACTCCTATATTACTATCCTTAGAAAGTAATCTTGAACCTACCGGCTCTTTTGAATCAATATATGACTTTATTATTGAATTTAATATTTTAATCTTTCTATCATCCATATTGATCCTCTTCCTTCAAATTTCATTTTTTGTTATCACTCACTAACCCCGAGTGCTAACTATATTATATACCATATTTTTAAAATGTCAAGTTTTAAATACTATGAGATTGAGAAAAACTTGACAATATGTATATATACATATATAATAAATTTGAAAACGAAGTCATATATTATTTAGGAGGTTATATGAAAAATATTCACAAAAAACATTTTTATAATTTTATTTTCAATATTATTTATATTCAATTCAGTAATGATAACAAATGTAAACGCCAATAAAATAGAAGATATCCCGGATTCGTTTACATATTATGATAATGGAGCATATTGGAAGATATCCAATATATATGATCTAAACAATGTTAAGTTAGAAAGATTATTTAGTGTCGGTATCAGAAGAACATGTTTTCCTGGAGATCCATGTTATCCATATTGTAATTGTTCAAATCCCGATTCAGGTAATGATAAAAGAGATGACCCTATAACAAAGTTTTTAGATTGCGTATTTAATAATATTAAACGAAATATAATAGGTGATTTAAGCTTTAATGCTATATTAAAGGGTTCTCGTGCGATATTAATTAAATATGGCAAAAAAGCTCTTGCAAATCATTTAGCGAAAATTATACCCGGAGTAAATTATGCTTATGCCGTTAAGTTACTTTACGATTCAGCTTATGGTTGTATATTATGATTAAATACTTAAAAAAAATAACTATAAAAAATATAATATTTTTTGTAATATTATATTTTTCAACTTATGTATTAGCAGAAGGATTAAATTTTATATTTTCAACTATTGATATCACTTTAGTATATAAGAACATAATTATAATTTACATATTTTCTCTATTAAACAGTATATTTTTTATTAAAGTAGCATATAAAGAATTTAATATATTAAAAATATTCGGTGCGTCAATTTTCATTACAATAGCACTTTTGCTATTTTCATATATTGGAACATCATTGATACCATTAATCTTTTCTGATAACAAAAAGGATTTTGTGAAATTCTTAAATGATGCTATTTTTATAAGCAGAGTATTCTTTAGTTTTTTAGTTATTGATTATATTATAGAAAATTTAAACAAGGATTAATCCTTACCTATATTAAAAATATTAAGAAATGGGATATTAAATAGTGTCGGTGGATAAAATTCACTTTCACTATTTTTTTTAATAAAAAATTAAACAAGATATAGACTATTGATAATTAATGAATTTTAAGAGTGGGTACCATATTTACAAAACGTCTATAAAAAACTCATTTGATAAATACATCCCTTTATCTGTAAATCTATAATTATCTAGATGTTTTTCTATAATCATATTAGATATAAATTTTTTCAAAGTTTCAGCATACTTAAGCTCAAAATCGATATTAAATTTTTCTTTATATTCTTTAGTATCTATCCCCTCTTTAGTTCCCATTTTTAAAATTATATATGTTTTTTCTAATTTTTCACCATCTAAAAGATCTTTTTCATAGCAAGGGATTTCTTCCAAATTAATTTTATCAAAATACTTTTCAAATTCTAATTCATTTTTATATAATACCCCTTTAATAAAACTACTAGCCCCAAGTCCGATACCTATATATTCATCTAAATTCCAATACTTATAATTGTGTTTAGATTCATATCCTTTTTTACAATAGTGATTAATTTCATAATGAATATAGTCCATTTTTTTTATAAAATTTTGAATAACTGACAATTCTTCCTCTTCTATATCGTTTAAATATCCATCATTTAGAGAGTAAAAAGAAAGATGAGGTATATCAACTAATTTTAAGAAGTTTAATTCAGTAATTTGATTTTTATAAGCAAAATAAATATCTAAGTTAATGTTATAAACACCTTTATTGTTTATATATTCTATCATCTCTAAAATATTTTTTATTAAAATATCCCATTTTTCATTCTTAAAAGGGAATACTTTTATTGAAAATCTATTAACTCCACAGTCAATGTAATTTTTTATTTTTGATAATTCACAATATGGATTAATTTCAATAGTAATTTCACTATTTTTTTCTAGTTTCATACTATTTAATAAGGATGTTATAAAATCAGAATATATACAAGATGGGTCTCCTCCGCCAATATATACGGAATCAATATTATAGTTTTGGATATTCCTAATCTTCATTTCTTTATGTAAATTATCAAAATATTCTTTTTCATACAAATTCATCCCATAATAGGAATTAGTCTGTAAATAATTTACTTCTTCATTTCTAAATGGGATGTGTATATATAGTCCTATATTTTTATTTTTCATCGCCCTCATCATATTTTAGAACCGATAAAAATGCTTCTTGTGGCACTTGTACTTTACCAACAGCTCTCATACGCTTCTTACCTTCTTTTTGTTTTTCCAGAAGTTTTCTCTTACGTGATATATCTCCGCCATAACACTTAGCGATAACGTCTTTTCTGTAAGCTCTAACAGTTTCTCTAGCAATAACTTTTTGTCCTATTGCAGCCTGAACAGGAATTACAAATTGATGTTTCGGTATTTCATCCTTTAGCTTACTTGCTATTTTTCTCCCTCTTTCATAAGCTTTGTCCCTATGAACAATTATAGATAAAGCATCAACACTTTCTCCATTTAACAAAATATCTAGCTTTACTAAATCAGATTTTTCATATTTTAAGAATTCATAATCAAATGATGCATATCCCCTTGTTTTAGACTTTAACGCATCAAAGAAATCATAAATTACCTCATTAAGTGGTAAAACGTAGTTTATTTGAACTCTGTATTTGTCAAGATAAGTCATATCCTTAAACACGCCCCTTCTTTCCTGACATAATTCCATAATAGCCCCTATATATGATTCAGGAGTCATGATATGAGCTTCTACTAATGGTTCCTCTACATAGTCAATAAGTGTTTCATGTGGGAAATCTGTAGGATTTTGAATATCTTTAACTTCTCCACTATTCATGTGAACCCTGTAAATTACTGATGGAGCAGTTGCTATAATATCTAAATCAAATTCTCTATCCAATCTTTCTTGAATGATTTCCATGTGCAAAAGTCCAAGGAAACCAGTTCTAAATCCGTACCCCAAAGCCGCAGATGTTTCAGCTTCAAAATCTAAAGAAGCATCATTTACTTTTAATTTTTCCAAAGCATCTCTAATATTATTATATGATTCACCTTCTGCCGGATATAATCCTGAGTAAACCATTGGAATTGCTTTTTTATAACCCGGAAGCGGTTCAGCAGCCGGATTATTTAAGTCTGTAACCGTATCCCCTACTTGAGCTTGTTTAATATCTTTAATTGAAGCAACCACGTAACCTACATCCCCCGCAGATATAGCATCTGTCTTATATTCACCTTTCATTGAGTAACCAACTTCCGTTACATCAAATTTAGCTCCTGTAGACATCATCTTTATTTGTTGCCCCGGAAATATCTTGCCCTCCTTAACTCTAACATACATTACAACCCCTCTATAAGAGTCATAATATGAATCAAAAATCAAAGCCTTTAATGGAGCATTATCATCTCCTGTTGGAGCCGGAATTCTTTGAACAATAGCTTCTAACACATCTCCTATGTTTAATCCTTCTTTTGCAGAAACACACGGAACCCCTTCAGTATCTATAGCTAATATATCTTCTATCTCTTCTTTTACTTCCTCAATACGAGCAGATGGTAAATCTATCTTATTAATTACAGGAACTATTTCTAAATCTTGATCCATGGCCAAATATGTATTTGCCAATGTCTGTGCTTCTACCCCCTGAGTCGCATCAACAATTAGTAAAGCTCCCTCACATGCCGCCAAAGATCTTGAAACTTCATAATTAAAATCTACGTGTCCCGGTGTATCAATTAAATTTAATGTATATTTATGCCCATCCTTAGCTTCATAAAAAATTTTAATTGCTTTTAACTTAATAGTAATCCCTCTTTCTTTTTCTAATTCCATACTATCAAGCAATCTATCACTCATCTCTCTTTTTGTAACCGCACCGGTCTCTTCAATCAATCTATCAGCTAATGTTGATTTCCCATGATCAATATGAGCTATGATCGAAAAATTTCTTATAAATTCTTTGTTATCTTTCATATTTACCTTTCTGAACTAAAATTATGAATAACCTTTCCGTTAATACTTTTTATATTAACATTTCCCATAATTCTAGAATCCTTAGACATATCTTTTAACCTATTATCCCCCAAAACAAATACTTCATTATCCGTAACAAACCATTTATTTTGGTTGTATACCAATGTTTCCGTTCCTTTAATGTAACCTTCTATTTTTTGAACTCCATTAATAAAAACTTTACCGTTAACAATCTCTATAACATCTCCAGGTATACCTATAACTCTTTTAATATAATTTTTTTCATCATTTCCCTTGAAAGAAATAATATCATCATGATTTAAATCTTTAATATCTATACCTATTTTTTTAATTAACACTTTATCCCCTTGATAAAGTGTTCTTTGCATTGAATCTCCTTCTATTGATACTATGGAGAACAATAATTTATCAATAACAAAAGCTAAAAATATAGCAACTAAAATAACTATAGCTAAAATCTTTAGTACATTAATAATCTTTTTTCTATTTTTCTTTTTTCGCTTAATTTTTTTTAATAATAATATATCTTCCAAAACTATTTAAGCAAACCAAATCCACTAAATGGATAAAATCTAAAGTTTGCAACCCCCTTTATTCTATCAAGTTCAATCGGTCCAAAAACTCTTGAATCAGTACTTCCATTTGGAAGCCTATTATCACCCATTACAAAATATTGGTTGTGACCTAATTTCCACTCGAATCCATTTATTGTTTCTGTATATTGTTGATTTATATATGGTTCTTCATAAACTTTACCGTTTATATATACTTTACCATCAATTATTTGAATATATTCTCCGGGTAATCCTATAATTCTTTTAATATAATCCTTATTTTCATCAAACTTCATTACAATAATATCTTTTCTTTTAATTGGGCTAAACTTCATCGTAATTTTATTTACCAAAACTCTATCATTATCATGAAGAGTATTTAGCATTGAACTTCCGGATATTCTGGTCGGTTCAAATATAAATGTTTTAATTAAAAATGCTAAAATTATAGCTATTAATATCGCTCTGGCCCATTCCATAATTATACTTGTTTTATTTTCTTTTTTCTCATTATAATCTGTATTTTTTTCTTCATTATTTAATTCATTAATATCTTTAACTTTTTCTTGATTATCTTCTAACTCTTGACGTTTATTTTCAGACATAATTAACCTCTTTCTATTTTTTCGATAATATATATTATATCATTTTAATAAAATTTTCTAAAGTATAAATAATATTTTTCTTGATTTAAATACAACATTTTGATATACTTATTGATGTTATCGAAATAGATTATTTACGGGAGGTGACTATATGGCAAATATTAAATCAGCAATAAAAAGAATTGATGTTACTAAAAGACAAACATTAAAAAATAGAGCTAAAAAAAGCGAATTAAAAACTTTAACTAAAAAATTTGATTTAGCTGTTGAAGAAAGTAGATTAGAAGATGCAACAAACTTATTAAAAGTTTTAGATAAAAAATTAAAAAAAGCTGTATCAAAGAGTGTTTTACATAAAAACGCTGCTTCAAGAAGATTAAGTAAATTAAGCTCAAAATTAGGTAAAGCTAAAGCTTAGTTAATAAATTAATATTGAATTTATAAAAGGTGCCTATGTGCATCTTTTTTAATTTTAAAATAAAAAATAGTAAACATATTCTACATTCACTATTTTTTCATACAAAATTCTAATATTAACCTTTCAATTATATCTTCGATTTTCCTTTTTGAAGTTTTAAAATTTCTCTCACTCTTAAAACAAAGATCATGAAGCAATAATAAATCCTTTAATTCATAATTTCTCACTAATTTATCAAGCTTTTTATATTCAAATGGCGATAAATTACAATAAGACTGACCTGTTTGAATATTTAATCGCTTATCATAACAGTCTTTTACACAAATCATATTTCTAACTTGGCGTATTATCATGTAATAAATCATCATTTGATCTTCGTTTTTCATCGTGCTATATGAATATAACGATTTTTTCAAATCTTTACTACTCATATAATCTAATAAACCAAATATTTTTTCCTCAAAAGTATCAATTATACTTTCTTCTATTTCATCATATGTTGGAGATTTACTCTTTATATTATTTAAAAGTTTTGATAATTCATTTTCCACTTCAAACAATGTCTTTTTAGAATCTCTATCTAAATATCTAAGTCTTTCCGTTATTAATCTAATAGAGTTAATATCAATACTAACGCCATTATTAATAAAAAATTTCCTTACAAAGCTAACAAAATTTTTTTGATCTAACCTTGAAAAACAATATATATGTCCAAATTTTTCTATTTGCTTTACAAATTTCCCCTTAAATAACTTATCTGAATTATAAACAAAAAATAAATATGTCATAGTATTGAATTTTTCAAAAAAAGATGAAATGTAATTTAGTAATTCTTCATATTTTTTTAATGAATCTTTGTTGAAATCACAATTATCTATAACAACCAATCTTCTATCAGACATTAAAGGAAGAGTTTCAACCATAGTTTGAAATTTTTCTTTCTCTAATGTTTGAAAATCAACTTTTTCATAATTAAAATCTAAAAAATCATTTCCAATAAAATCATTTTTCAATGTTTTTAAGCTCAAATCAAGAAAATATTTATCTTCCACTTGTAATAAGTTTATATTTTTTAAATTATTTTTATCTATGTTATTTAACAAATCTATATAATTCATGACTACCTCAAAAGTGTTTTAACATAAAAAATAGCTGTTGCTTAATAACTGGTAGTGTTATTTTGCAACAGTTATTCCATTTTAATAATTATCTTTAACATTTAATCTATTTAATGCTTTTTTCAAAGAAATTTCCGCTTTATCTATATCGGATGATTCTTTTGCTTCCTTAATACGTCTTTCAGCCCTTTCTTTAGCTTCTAGTGCTCTATTTTTATCAATTTCTTCTGTCCATTCACAAGCATCTGACATTATTGTAATTTCATTATTTTTATAAGTTAAATATCCCCCAGCAATAGCAGCATATCTAAACTCTCCATTAATTTTAATTTTTAATGCTCTTATATCTAACGATGCAATTAACGGAACATGATTTTTCAAAATTGCAAAATCTCCGTTTAAGCCTCTAGCTATCAACATATCAATGCCATCATCATAAAACAATCTATCCGGAGTAACTATTTTTAAATGTAAATTTTCCATAGCTCCTCCTATTCCATAGTTTTAGCTTTTTCCACCGCTTCATCTATTGTCCCAACAAATAGAAATGCTCCTTCCGGCAAGTCATCATGCTTACCTTCTAGAATTTCTTCAAATCCTCTTATAGTTTCTTCAATTGGTACATATTTACCATTTAAGCCTGTAAATTGTTCAGCTACAAAGAATGGTTGTGATAAGAATCTTTGTACTCTTCTTGCTCTAGCAACTGTGATCTTATCATCTTCAGATAACTCATCCATACCTAAGATTGAGATGATATCTTGTAAATCTTTATATCTTTGTAATGTTTCTTGAACTTTTCTAGCACATTCATAATGTCTTTTCCCAACAATATCTTCTGATAAAATTCTAGATGTTGAATCTAGAGGATCTACAGCCGGGTAAATACCCAATTCCGAAATTGATCTGGATAATACTGTTGTAGCATCTAAGTGTGAGAATGTTGTAGCTGGAGCAGGGTCTGTTAAGTCATCCGCAGGCACGTAAACAGCTTGAACGGATGTAATGGAACCTGTTTTTGTTGATGTAATTCTTTCTTGTAAAGCTCCCATTTCTGAAGCTAATGTAGGTTGATAACCTACAGCAGATGGCATACGACCTAAAAGTGCTGAAACTTCAGAACCTGCTTGTGTAAATCTAAAGATATTGTCTATAAATAATAGCACATCTTGATTTTGTTTATCTCTAAAATATTCAGCCATTGTTAAACCAGTTAAAGCTACTCTCATTCTAGCTCCCGGAGGTTCATTCATTTGCCCAAATACTAGAGATGTCTTATCAATAACTCCTGATTCCTTCATTTCGTAGTAAAGGTCATTACCTTCTCTTGTTCTTTCTCCAACCCCGGCAAATACAGACAATCCACCGTGTTCTTTTGCTATATTATTTATTAATTCTTGAATTAAAACAGTTTTTCCTACACCGGCACCACCAAATAATCCAACCTTACCACCTTTTGCATATGGAGCCATAAGGTCAATAACCTTAATTCCCGTTTCAAATATTTCTGTTGAAGGTGATAAGTCTTCAAAAACCGGAGCTTTTCTATGTATTGGAGCTTTTTCAACTTTTTCCAATCCAGCTTCATTATCTATAGTTTCACCTAGCACATTGAAAAGTCTTCCTAAAGTCGCATTACCAACCGGGACTGATATCGGACCACCTGTGTCGACAGCTTTATCTCCTCTAACCAATCCATCAGTAGATGTCATAGCTATACATCTAACTACATCATCACCAATATGTTGCGAAACTTCAGCAATAATTGTTTTATCTTTATTTTTAATTTCAATGGCATTTAATAAATTAGGCAAGTTACCTAAAGAAAACTTAATATCAAGTACAGGTCCTATAACTTGGACTACTTTACCTATATTTTCATTCGCCATATTTATTCCTTTCTTCTTAGTTAAGAGCATTTGCTCCACCAACTATTTCAGATATTTCCTGAGTAATTGATGCTTGTCTTGCTCTATTAAATTCTAATTGTAAATTTTCAAGTAAATCTTCTCCATTAGAAGTTGCATTTTCCATAGCTGTACGTCTTGATGCTTGTTCTGAAGCAGATGATTCCAACAAACAGCCGTAAATTGTTACATTTACATATTGTTTAATCATTTGAGTTAAGACTGTAGAAACAGATGGTTCAAAATCAAAATCAAATTTTTTAATGCTTTTTTTCCCTTCGGCTTCAAATCCTGTAGCAGGCAATAATTTTATAATCTTAGGTACAAATGACACCATAGAATCAAATTTTGTATAAACAATAACTACTTCATCATAAACTTTTTCTATATATTTATTTACAAAAAATGATCCCATAGCTGATGCATCTTCTATAATCGGATCATTATCAATATGTGTAAAATCCTTATTTACATCAAATCCTTTTCTTTTTAACAATTCTATAGATCTTATACCTGTAGTATAAATTACAGTATTTTCAGCATCACTATTTTTTACATATTCTAATGCCTTATTTACAGCATTTATATTATATCCTCCAGCAAGCCCCTTATCACTTGAAACCAAAATAACTGCTCTATTTTTAACTTCTCTTTTCTCCATTAATGAAGAATTAGCTGAAGTAGCAGCTAATATATCATTTATATTTTCAAACACTGTTTCAAAATACGGTTTAGTGATTTCCAATCTTTCCCTTGACTTTCTTAACTTAGCTGATGCAACTAATTCCATGGCATTTGTAATTTGCATTATGCTTCCGATACCTTGAATTCTTCTCTTAATATCTTTTGTACTTTGTGCCATTTTTTCCTCTTTCTAAGCGTAAGATTTCTTAAATTCTACAATCATGTCATGTATTTCTTGTTGTAATTCTTTTGAAAACTCTTCTGTTAAAATCTTTTCTCTTAATTCAGAATAGTTATTTTGTGCATATTCAATTAAGTTTGCTTCAAAATCTTTAATTCTTTCAACTTCGATATCATCTAATAGTCTATTTGTTGTAGCATATAGAATAATTACTTGATCTCTAACGTCAACCGGTGAATTTTGAGGTTGTTTCATTATTTCCATTACTCTCTTACCATGATCTAATTTAGATTTTGTTGATTTATCTAATTCCGAACCGAATTGTGAAAATGATTCCAATTCTCTAAATTGAGCTAGTTCAAGTTTAATACCACCTGAAACCTTCTTCATCGGCTTTAATTGAGCTGATCCCCCTACTCTAGAAACGGATAGTCCTGAGTTTACCGCAGGTCTTTGTCCTGAGAAGAATAATTCTGATTCTAAGAATATTTGTCCATCTGTAATAGAAATTACATTTGTAGGAATATATGCCGAAATATCTCCGGCTTGTGTTTCGATAATAGGAAGTGCAGTTATTGAACCTCCTCCCAATTTATCACTTAATTTTGCAGCTCTTTCCAATAATCTTGAATGCAAGTAAAATACATCTCCGGGATATGCTTCACGTCCCGGTGGTCTTCTAAGCAACAAGGACATGGCTCTATATGCAACGGCGTGTTTACTTAAATCATCGTAAACTATTAATACATCTTTTCCTTGATGCATAAAATATTCACCCATTGCCACACCTGAATACGGCGCTAAATATTGCAATGGTGCCAGTCTTGATGCAGATTCAGATACAACAATTGTATATTCCATCGCACCTTTCTTTTCAAAAAGATTTACAATACCTGCTACTGTAGACTCTTTTTGTCCGATAGCCACATAAATACAAATTACATCTTTACCTTTTTGATTAATAATTGTATCAGTTGCAATTGTAGTTTTACCTGTTTGTCTATCACCTATAATTAATTCTCTTTGTCCTTTTCCAATCGGTATTAATGCATCTATAGCTTTTATACCAGTTTGAAGTGGTTCATTAACTGATTTTCTGTCTATAACTTGAGGTGCCGGAGATTCTACAGGTCTAAATTCTGTAGTTTCAATCTTTCCTTTACCATCAATAGGTTGTCCTAAAGCATTAACAACTCTACCAATCATATTTTCTCCAACGGGAACTTCAGCAATACGTCCCGTTCTCTTTACTTTTCCACCTTCTTTTAAGTTATTATCATCACCTAAAAGTACAGCCCCTATATTGTTTTCTTCAAGGTTAAGAGCCATTCCATATACCCCACCTTCAAATTCCAACAACTCTCCCGCCATACAATCTTCTAGTCCATGAACACGTGAAATACCATCTCCGACTTCAATAATTGTACCTTCGTCAACTATTTCAGTTTTTTGATCATATTTATCAATCATAGTTTTAATGATTGAACTGATCTCTTCCGGTTTTAGTTTCATCTATTCACCCTCTTTCTTTAAGTGAGCTTCTCAAAACTTCAAGTCTTGACTTAATACTATTGTCTATTCTCTTTCCATCAATAAATACGGAAATTCCACCAATTAGTGTTTCATCAATTTTATTTTCAAGCTCAACTTTTTTTTCGAATTTTTTTTCTAATATTAATATTAAATTGTTTAGATCAGATTGATCCAGCTTATTCGCTGAATAAACTATTCCTTCCGCTATATTTTTATTAATATTATAATTTTTTCTATATTCTTTTACTAATTCCTTAAATACTAAAAACCTTGATTTATCAATTAATACCTTTAGCAAATTTAATGTATCTACATCAATATCTGAAAAAACTTTTGATATTAATTGCTTTTTATCATCTTTTGTAACATTAGGATTTAACAATAATTGATTAATTTCTTCATATTCATTCAAAACTTTTTCAATTTCAAGTAAATCCTTTTTATGAATATCAAGTTTGTCCTTTTCTAAGGATAATGTGAAAAATGCTTCTGAATAAACTTTACTTACACGATTATTCATAAGACTCCTCCAAATCCTTAATAAATGATTTTACCAAGTTTTTATCAGTATCTGTATTTACCTTTTCTCTTAATACTTTTTCCGCAGCACTAATTGCCATATCAGCAATTTCATCATTCATTGATTTCATTACTTTGATTTTTTCAGTTTCTAAAGCTAATACACCTTTTTCATATTCAACTTTAGCCAATTCTTTGGATTCTTGTATTGCTTTATTTTTAATTTCTTCTCCATAAGATCTTGCCTTTGAAATGATTTCAGATGATTCTTGCTTAGCTTCTAAAATCTTTGTATCATACTCTGCTTTGATTCTTTGTGCTTCGGCATTAGCATATTCACTATCTCTTATACTTTTTTCAATAAATGCCTGTCTTTTTTCTAGTAAGTCCTTTACAGGTTTATATAAGAAATATCTAACAACTAAGAATAAAATCAATGTCGCTGCTAATTGTATTAATACTCCAGGAAACTCAGGAATAATCTTTACTTCAATTCCCATTTATATTCCTTTCTAAATACTTATATTATCCTAATAATGGTTTTAAGAATAATAATATTGATGCGATAATTAATGAATAAATACCTGTTGATTCAGCAACAGCACATCCTGTTAGTAAAACTTGTATGATATCTCCTTTTGCTTCAGGTTGTCTACCTACCGCTTCTACAGCTTTACCTGCTGCAAAACCTTGTCCGATACCAGGTCCTAACCCTGCGATCATTGCTATTCCAGCTCCTAAAGCTGACATCCCTAAAATAAACGCTTCACTACTAATGTTTCCCATATTTTCCTCCTAAATTTTTAAATAATTTCTCTATCTCCTATTGCCAATGATACATTTACCATTGTCAACATTATAAATACAAATGTTTGAATTAAGCCTGCAAAAACATCAAAGTATGCGTGGAACACCGGCGTAATAAATGGTGTTAAAAACACCGAGATACTATTTAGCGCCGCATAAAGTAATGTTGTTACTATGACCCCACTCAATATATTACCAAACAAACGGAATGATAATGATATTGGATTAGCTAATTCCCCTAATAAATTAATAGGTAATAAAACTGGTATGGGTTCAATATATCCTTTAAGATATGCTCCTATACCATTAAATCTTATATTATTAATATGTATCATCAATGTTGTAATTATTGCTAAAGTAAATGGCACTGTATAATTTGATGTTGGAGGTTTAAGACCTAACAACCCTAACAAATTTGATGTTGCTAAAAACATTGCCAAACTTGTAATATAAGGTGTAAATCCAACATTCGCTTTTCCCATGGTAACAGTAACCAGATTTTCCATTCCTTCAACAAAAATTTCCGCTAATAGTAAAATACCTTTCGGCTTTTCTTTAAAATTAGCACGTTTAGCTTTAATTCCTATAATTATGGAAATTAAACTCAAAACAAAAACAACAAGTACTGAATTAACTAATTCTGGAGAAATAGTATAAATTTTACCATTTAGTACAATATCTATACTAATGTTCATCTTTACCATCCTTTCTGACAGAATTATTTTTTCTTTCTTCGATAAAAGAAAACAAATTATTTATATAAAAAACAAATTTAATTGACAACATGCCAATTAAACATGTAAATATATTTAAATAAATTGACTTGGCTGCAATAAAAAATATTAATCCTGAAATTAAATACCTGACTGAATAATTTATAGCCATATACCTTTTAGCCTGTGCTTCACTTTTTTCAATTGCCACAACAATGTTAAGGTAAAGTATTTTAAAAAATGCTATACTAACAAATCCACCAAGTAAAAGTCCTAATATTTTAGGCAGAACCTTATCAAAAAATATCAATATAATAGTACTTTCAACAATCAAAAGAATAAGAACTTTAATTATGATACTATTTACATATTTTTCATTTTCTATCACATTCTTTTTCACCTTTCTCAGTAGAATTAAGAGACATAATCAATTTATATGAATTAATAAATCCTGATGCAACACCCATTATTAACAATATTATAGAAAATATCCATTTAGTCCCAATCCATTTATCAATATAATTACCAAGTAAAAGTCCTAAAATAATAGGAACAGACATAGTAATTGCTAATTGTGTAATTAAAACTAAATTTTTCATATTTCACCTCTTGTCTATTACATTTTATCTAATAATGAAGTAAATATCAATAATAAATAAAAACAAAAAATGTTACAATTATTTAATTAAAATTGAATATTCAATTTTAATAATAATATAAAATATTCAATTACATTTTATTCTTCTTTATTTAAGCAACCACAATAAATTTCCAAAATTAAAGTATCTGCAATTCCTAACATTCCATCAAAATATTCTGTTTTTTGTGCAAATTCAATTATTAAATTTTCAGATAGTTCTATAATTAAATCTCTATATTTTTTTATTATACATAAACAACAATTTTATAAATCCTGTGCTCCCTGAATCAATGTAAGGAGATCCTGTATTACTTCTTATAGGGATAACCCTATTACCATTTATTGTAATTAATTTATTAATAATTTTATTTATTCCGTAATCAACTAAATAAGGATTATATGATTTACCTTTCGACTTAATATAATTAAATAAACCCCCCTGAAAGTCCATATATTCCTAATCTGTTTCTTTATCAAACATATATATAATATTTTCAAATTCATTAAAATTATATTCATTATTAAATTCAATAAATATATTATTTTTTATATTAATTTTGTATTAAAATATTAGCAAAATTCTAAAATATTAACCTTCGATTTATCTTACAAAAACTTGCAATATTGTAAAAAAACAAAAATCCCACTAGCCACCTCAGCATCTACTTCGCAGCGAGGACTCGTGGCTTTATGGGATTTTTGGTTTTATTTTTTATTTAACTTCAATTTCACAACTTTATCATTCAATGGTATTTCATCTTCAAATAATTCAATTTTTTCTAATTTAACAGCCAAAGTTTCCTTCATTATTTCTGAACCAAATGATTCTAATACAGAACTTAATTCATCGTCTGCTTCATAAAAAATTTCAATTGAATCCATTACTTCATACCCGTTAGATTTTCTCATTTGTTGAACTTTTGAGATGAATTCTCTCATGTAACCTTCTTTTAATAACTCAGGTGTTAATTCTGTATCTAAAATTACAAATAGATTTTTATCCATCTTAATATCAAAGCCTTCTTTACTTGAGATTCTAATATCAACATATTCTTTCTTAATTTCAAATTCTTCACCGTTAATATCCATCATTAAAGAACCTTCTTCAAGTTTTTCAACTAACTCTCTAGCATCGGCATTTTTTAATACTTGACCAAATTGACCTACATATTTGCCCAGTATAGCTCCTGCAATCTTAAAGTTTGGCTTTAATTCAAAATTCATAAATTCTTGTATGTGATCACTGAAAACAACTTCTTTAACATTCAACTCTTCTTTAATCAATGAAACTAGAGTTTCTAAATCATTTTTATACTTTTTATCTAATAGAATTTCGCTAAGCGGTTGTCTTACTTTAATAGCAGCATCTTCTCTTGATGATCTACCAAGTGTAACAATTCTTCTTGCTATATCCATCTTTTCTTCCAATTTTTCATCGATTAAACTTTCATCTAACTGTGGTAATTTTTCCAAATGAACTGATTTTTCTCCAACAAGTTTTCTATATAATTCTTCAGAAGTGAATGGTATCATAGGAGCAAGTAATTTTGTTAGTCCAACTAATACTTCATAAGTTGTATTGTATACTGATTTCTTATCATCATTTATTTCCGATTTCCAGAATCTTCTCCTATTTCTTCTAATGTACCAATTTGATAAATCTTCAACTAGAAAATCTAATACTTTTCTTGCAACATTAGTATATTCAAATACATCCATTTCCCTGTCATAATATTTAATTAATGAATGATATTTTGAAATTAGCCATCTGTCAATTTCAGGTCTATCCTTATAGTCTACAAAAAATGATGTAGGGTCAACCTTATCTGTTTGTGCATATAATTGGAAGAATGAATATGTGTTTCTCAATGTTCTAAATAATTTAGCTTCAACTTCTCTTACACCGTCTTCATCAAATTTTGTTGGCACCCATGCCGGTGAAACATAAATTGAGTAAAATCTAATTGCATCTGCACCATGTTTGTCAAACATTTCAAATACGTCAAGAGTATTTCCTCTTGATTTAGACATTTTCTTCCCTTCTTTGTCTAAAACTAAGTCATTTACTAAAACGTTTTTATATGGTGCAACTCCCTTATACATTGTTGAAATTGCCATCAACGTATAGAACCATCCTCTTGTTTGATCTATTCCTTCTGAAATAAAGTCAGCTGGAAACAGATTTTCAAATTTGTCTGTATTTTCAAACGGATAATGATTTTGCGCGAATGGCATTGCTCCTGAATCAAACCATACGTCCATAACATCCGGGACTCTTGTATATACTGAGCCATCTTCACCTCTTAAGTGAATATTATCAACAAATGGTCTATGCATATCTAAAGTTTCAATATTAACATCTTCTATTGCCTTTTCCGCTAATTCTTTTCTTGAACCGACAGTCATGATATCACCAGCTTCATTTTTCCAAACAGGAAGTGGAGTCCCCCAATATCTTGATCTTGAAATTGCCCAGTCTTTTAGATTTTCCAACCAATTTCCAAACCTCTTTTCTCCTGTAAATGCTGGGAACCAGTTTACACCTTTATTGTTTTCAACCATTTTATCTTTAACATCAGTTACTCTCAAGTACCATGATGGTTTTGAATAGTAAATCAGTGGTGTACCACATCTCCAACAATGTGGGTAATTGTGTTCCATTTTTTGTTTCGAAAATAATTTATTATTTTCTCCAAGGTAAATCACGATATCTAAATCACAATCCATTACAAATTTACCTTTCCATGGTGTTTCCTTAAATTTACCTTCTTCATCAACCGGATTTACTAATGGTAAATTGTACTTTAATCCTACTTGATAGTCATCCTCACCAAATGCAGGTGCAGAGTGAACTATACCCGTACCATCTTCAATACTTACATAGTCAGCTAATGTTACAAAAAACGCCTTTTTATTAACATTGATATATGGAAGAAGTTGTTCATATTCCATATATTCCATATCTTTACCTCTTAAATTTTCAACTACTTCGTAATCTTCACCAAGAACTTTTGTAGCTAATTTTTCAGCAAGATAATAGTACTCATCACCTTTCTTAACTTTTACATAATCAATTTCCGGACCTACAGTCAAAGCAACGTTTGAAGGTAGTGTCCATGGAGTTGTTGTCCACGCTAAAAAATATTCATTTTCTTTATCTTTTAATTTAAATTTAACTGTTGCAGTTTGAGATTTAATAATTTTATATCCTTGTGCAACCTCATGAGAAGCAAGTCCTGTACCACATCTTGGACAATATGGTAAAATCTTAGCTCCTTCATATAGCAATCCTTTTTTATTAAAATCATCTAATAAATGCCATGCTGTTTCAATATAATCATTATCCAATGTAATATATGGATTATCCATATCAGCTAAAAATGCCATTCTATCTGACATATCTTTCCACATTCCACTATATGTAAATACTGATTCTCTACACACTTTATTAAATTTTTCAACACCATATTCTTCAATTTCTTTTTTTGAATTTAGGTGTAATTTCTTTTCAGCTTCAATTTCAACAGGCAATCCGTGAGTATCCCATCCTGCCTTTCTTTCAACATAATATCCTCTCATAGTTTTATATCTACAGGTCATATCTTTTAAGGTTCTGGATATAACGTGATGAATACCGGGTTTGCCATTAGCTGTTGGTGGTCCATCAAAAAATACATAACTAGGTCCATCTTTTCTAGTTTCTGTTGATTGTTTCAACAAATCAATTTCTTTCCAATAATCAGAAATCTGTTTTTCTCTATCTTTAACGGAACTTTCTGATAATGCTTCAAATTTCATAACTACCTCCAATTTTTATTTTTACATTATATTTTACACATTTAGTAGGAATGTTAATAATTTCAATTTAATTAATATTATAAATAATTGCGTTTGACGTACTTTTGTCTTCAGTCGATGCTTCGCATCGTCTGATACTTCTCCCCTTACGTCATTTCCCGCCTGCTACCTTCAATTCAAAGCTCCCTCTTCGGTCGCTTTTCATTGGGTAGCTTTGCGTTTGACGTACTTTTGTCTTCAGTCGATGCTTCGCATCGTCTGAGCGACAAAGTTACGTCATAAAAAAATCCCTGCAAAATGCAGGGACGAAAATCCGTGGTACCACCCAAATTTACTATTTATAATAGCCTCATAGCATAACGCCGCCAAGCGAATTTCCTTAATTATTTCAGGAAATTATCTCATAAGTGATTTTCATTAATAGCTTCAGTATCTTTTTCAGCTAACAAGATCTCTCTATTCATCCACCATTAATTACTGTCTTAGTCTCAGATTTTCATATCATTTTAATAATATATATTTTTCATGATTTTGTCAATTTTTTAATATTTTGTTTAGAAGTATTTTAAATCATTTAATTTATACATTTTAAGTTTTCCTGTCAAATTAAAACAAATAAATTTATATAAATATAGTTAAAATTCTAATGATTTCTTATTCATACTGATTGAAAGGACAAATCCCATCAATAATAAATTAATTAATTGGAATGTTCCCCCATGCGAGAAAAATGGAAGCGGGATACCCGTTACAGGCATAATTTTCATAGTCATCCCCATATTTTCAAATACGTGTACAAATAAGAGTGCTAATACCCCTATAACAAATGTAGTATGATAGAGATCATCTGATTTATATGCTATTAAAACCATTCTGGTGAATATAATAAAATAAAGCAGCATAGCAAAAGCTCCACCTAAAAATCCAAAGTCCTCTACCAGCACAGGAAATATAAAATCTGTATGTTGCTCCGGTATGTATCTATTTTGAGAAAATGGCCCGGATTTATATCCTCTTCCTAATAATTGTCCAGAGCCTAAGGCGATTAAACCTCTATCAGTTTGATGTGTTGATGTTGATAAATTTCTGGATGAATCCTTAAAATCTAAAATCCTGTCCTTTGCATATCCTGCAAGATTTGACCATATAAACGGAAGACTTATTACAAGAGCTAAAATCGCAACTCCTAGTAATATACCGATTTTTTTCCATTTTAATCCTGAAACAAAAAGCATTGAAACAACTATAAATAAAACAACCATAGCTGTACCTAAATCTCTTTGAACAATTATCAAGCCTACTGGAAATAAAGCTAAAATTAAGTATTTAAAAATAAATTTCCAACTATTTATATTATTTTTATTCTCTCCTAATAAAATCGACAAAAATAATATATGTAATACTTTTGATATTTCGCTGGGTTGTAAATTTATCGGTCCAATCCTTAACCATAAATTAGCCCCCCAACTATCTCCACCATATCCAAAAAATATTGTCATAAGAATTAATCCAACTGAAACAATGTAAATTAGCCACTTTAATTTCTTGAATATATCCAAATTTAATATAAATATAAAACCCATCCCTATAAATCCAAATATAGTCGATATAATCTGAGATTTAATAGTCCTTCCTACCGGTGTTATCGCAGCATTTAATACTACAAGTCCAAATACAACCAGTATAATTAGTGAAAAGAGTAATATGAAATCTAATTTTTTTATATTTTTCCACGAAAAATTAAACATTAATGAAACTCCTTGATATAACTACAAAATAATTTGTATTATTTTTTTATGATATAATTTATTATAGACCAAATAATAATTAAAAAAAAGTAAAATTTTACAGGAGTTTAAATGAAAAATAAATTATCAAAAAAAGAAAAACTGGAAGCATTACAAATTTTATATGATTACTTTCCTGATGCAAAAGCCGAATTAAATTTTTCAAACGAATTTGAACTTTTAATTGCCGTTATGCTATCTGCTCAATGTACTGATGAACGTGTAAATATTGTAACTTCAAGTCTTTTTAAAAAATATCACATTCCTGAAGATTACATTAATGCTGACATTAAGGACATTGAAAACGAGATAAAATCATTAGGCCTATATAAAAATAAAGCAAAGAACTTAAAAAAAATGTGCGAAATTTTAGTTTCAGATTTTAACGGAAAAGTCCCGAACAATAAAGAAAATCTTATTAAATTGCCAGGTGTAGGAAGAAAAACAGCAAATGTTGTAATGTCTGTAGCTTTTGGTATACCCACAATTGCTGTTGATACACATGTACACAGAACCGCCAACAGAATTGGGCTTGTAAACTCTGAAAATGTATTAGATACCGAAAAACAACTTATGGAACTTATACCTAAAAAAGATTGGTCTAAAGCTCATCATGTTTTAATTTTTTATGGAAGAAGAATTTCAAAATCAAGAAATCCAGATTGTGAAAATGACCCAATAAAGCACATTAGCTTACATTGCAGAAAAAT
This sequence comes from Helcococcus sp. KG196, assembly GCF_046035495.1. Taxonomy (NCBI): domain Bacteria; kingdom Bacillati; phylum Bacillota; class Tissierellia; order Tissierellales; family Peptoniphilaceae; genus Helcococcus; species Helcococcus sp. KG196. The sequence continues at coordinate 15,751 of NZ_JBFNFI010000018.1, read as the reverse complement.
GCTGAATTTAGACAAATAAAAATCGACAATGTATTTCAAATGCGATACATTGTCGATTTAATTTTACAATTCTTTACATATACCTTTTAGATATTCTCTAAATTCATCTTTAAGTTCATTATCTCTTAAAGCATATTCAACAGTTGCTTCTAAAAATCCAATTTTACTACCAATATCATATCTTTTTCCATTATAGATATAACCCAAAACACCTTCATTTTTAGCAAGCAAATCAATTGCATCTGTAATTTGAATTTCTCCACCTTTTCCTGGTTTTGTTTCTTCAATATATTTAAAGATATCCTTAGTAAAAACATATCTTCCTAATATAGCAACATCTGATGGTGCTTCCTCTGGCTTTGGTTTTTCAACACACCATTTTATTTTATATGTTCTATCATCTAATTTATAAGCTTCTATCGCTCCATATTTATCAATTTCTCTTATAGGAACTTTTTTACATCCAACAACACTTTTTTCTACTTTATTAAATTTTTCAATAAGTTGCCCAATAGCTGGTTGTTTAGGATTATAAACAATATCATCACCTAAAACAACAGCAAATGCATCATTACCTACAAATTCTTTTGCTTGTAAAATAGCATGTCCTAATCCTTTAGTTTCTTTTTGTCTTTTATAATAAAAATTAGCTTGATCTGCAATTTTTCTAATAGCTTCATATTCTTTCTCTTTTCCATTTTTTTGAAGAGAGTGTTCTAATTCAATTGTATAATCAAAATGATCTTCTATTTCATGCTTATTTCTATTTGTAATGAATAAAATTTCTTCAATGCCGGATTCTACTAATTCTTCAACAATTAATTGAATAGTAGGAATATCTACTATCGGCAACATTTCTTTTGGAACAGCCTTTGTAAATGGTAAAAATCTAGTTCCAAATCCTGCAACTGGTACTACAGCCTTTTTTACATTTAAATTATTTGTCTTCATTTTCTCCGTCCTCTTTTTTATGAGTAAACTCATCAAACACTGTAATTTTAGCTTCTACTATCCTTTTATCTTTTACTTCCAATACTTCCACTCTCAAATTTTCAAAATCAAATGAAGGTTTTTCCCCATCTTCGGGTATGTATCCTAAATGATAAATTATAAATCCTCCTATAGTGTCGTAATCTTCCGAATCATCATCTATTTGACTTCCTGTTTGATTGTTAAAATCTTTTATAGAAATAGATGCAACAACTTTATACACATCATCTGATATTTCAATTAATTCAGGCTCATCATAATCATATTCATCATCTATATTACCTACTATTTCTTCAATCAAATCTTCCATAGTTACAATTCCTGCAAATCCGCCATATTCATCAATAAGTAGTGCCATATATTTATTATTTGTTTGTAACTCCGAAAATAATTCATTTATATTTTTTCTTTCAGGTACAAAATACGCCGGCTTTAAAATTTTCTTTATATCAACATTTTCAAAACCAACACTATAACTTTCCAAAAGATAATCTTTTAAATATAGAATTCCTTTTATGTTATCTACATCATCCTCATAAACCGGGATCCTGGAATATTTTAAAGACATCATATCATCTTTGTAATTTACAAATTCATCATTAATGTCTATCATAAAAACTTCCGTACGAGGAGTCATTATCTCTTCTGCGTAAGTCTCATCAAAACTTATTACCGAATTAATCATTTCACTTTCAACTTTATCTATCACGCCCTGTGAATGACCTAATTGTACTAAGGACTTAATATCATTAATTGTAATTTTAGAATCTAATTCATCAGTTTCAATGCCTAAAATCTTCATGAACACTTTTGTTATACCTGATATAAACCAAACTATCGGCTTAAAAATAAATATAATTAAAGACACAAAACCTATGGAGAATTTTGCAAAACTTTCAATATTTCCAAAAGCAATTCTTCTAGGAATCAATTCTCCAAATATTATTATAACCAAGGTTAAAATCAAAGTAACTAATATTTGTGCTAATAACAACGGATAAGGTATATTAATTTTGTTAAAATATAACGCTAATCTTGGCGAAATCAATAAAGCGGTAAGTGTAACATTTAAAAACGACACTAAAGTAGATACTAAATGCATTACTGACAAAAACTTAGTCTGATTTTCCAAAATCAATAATATTTTTTTTGCTCTTATATCCCCGTCTGATGATTTTTCTTCAAGTAAATTCTGATCTACCGAAGATATTGCAAGTTCAGATGCTGATAAAAAAGCATTTATTAAAACTAAAATTATAGATAATATTATATATCCTGTTAATGATCCGCTATAGAGATGAATATCTTGAACGGCCTGCGGTAATTCCATATTTCCTCCAAATAATCTTTATATTTTTACATTATAATATCACAATAATAAGCTTTATTCAATTTTCAAATAGACTACTATTATTACAATTTTTTTATTTTACTTGAAATTATTACATTAAAGTTGATATTATATTTGTGAATATTATTACAATTTATTTAGGAGAAATATGAAACAAAAAACATCTACAATTTTAAAAATAAAAAATATACTATTTGAGAAAAAATATGCTTTCTCATGGCTAATCATTTATATATTATTTTGTGCGGCAACATATGAATTATTCAATAGACCATTTGGTACAGTTAGAAACATTAAAATACCATTAGATGATATGATTCCTCTTATAAAAGAGTTTATAATTCCATATCATACCTATATCCCAGCATTAATAGTTGCAGCTTATATAATCTATAAAAGGAATTTTAACGAATACAAAAAATTGATTTTATCGCTATTTTTAGCTCAAATAACAGCTTATATTGTATTTATGTTATTTCAAACATATGTGCCACGATATGATATTAATCTTTTAGGAAATGATATTTTTTCTCAACTAATCAAACAAACATATTTAATTGACGGCACATATTCCGGAGCCCCTTCTATGCACGTATGTGTAATGAGCTTGGGAATTTTCTACTTATTAAAAATAAAATTTAATAACATTGCTAAAATACTATTAATTGCATATATGACATTAGTATGTGCTACAACTGTTTTAGTAAAACAACACGTATTTTTAGATATTCCTTTCGGATTTTTGCATGCATTTTTAAATTATTTAGCAATTGAATTGATATTTTTAACAAAATCAAAGAATTGATATGATATAATAAAAGAAAAAGGAGAATGTTATGGATATAAATAGACAAAAAATGGAAAATGATCTAATAATTGAAAAAGAAGTTGAATTAGATCAAGAAATTACAGAAAAACAAGAAGGTAATTTAGAAAAAGAAGACTTAGAAAAAGAAGACGAAAAAGAAAAAAAGGATAAATAATGAAATTAAAATTTAAATTGTTAATTCTTTCATTTGCGTTAGTTTCACTAGTAGCTTGTGGCAAAAATAATGTAAAAAATATACAAGAAACAAAAATAGAAATAAAAAAAGATACTAAGTCGGAAGTGAAAAAAGAAACTAATTCAGAAAATAAAAAGGATACTAAAAAAGAAACCAATTCAGAAAATAAGATTGATAATAAAAAAGAAACTAATTCAGAAAAATTAGGAAAAGAAGAATTAAAAGGAATTGTCACCTCTGATAAAAATGGTTCTGTAACTAAAACAAATTATTATGCAATTAATAATATTGTTACAAAAGTTGAACAAATAACGGATGCAGATTTATCTAAATTTGATCCGGAAACTGTAAAAATTTTTAAGGAAAACATAGAACCAACTAAACAAAAGTATTCTAAAATAAAAGGTATAGAGTATTCCGTTAATATCGAAAATAATAATCTTCATGAGGTTTTAGTCATGCATGTAGATAATCCTGAAATATTAAAAAATCTAATAGCTTCAAGATTAATAGCAGTTGAAAAAGGTACTACTCAAATTCAATTGGATAAGATATTAAATCAATTCGAAAAAGCTGGATTTAATGTAGAAAGAAGATAATTAAGGAGTATAAATTAAATATATGTGGAAAAAAATAATTTCAATATCATTATCAATATTTATGATTTTTTCATTAAGCGCTTGTTCAAATAAGACAATAAATACTAATGCTGATGCTATTGCAACTTATGAACAAGATGGGAAAAAAACTAAAATAGAATATTTTAAAAATGGAGATAAGGTTTCTAAAATAATTCATACAAATATATTAAAATTAGATAAAATCGATTCTAAAACTCTTGAAAATATTGAAAAAATAGCAAAAAAATTTGAAGATACTCAAAAAAGTATAAAAGGATTAAAATACAATTTTTCAAAGTATGACAAAGAAATAAAAGAAATATTAAATTTAGATTTAAGCAGTAAAGAAAATATTAAAAGCTTGATAGATAATCAATTATTACCATCTGAAGCATCTGAAGAAAAAAATATTAATTTAAATAACATATTAAATAAGCTTAAAGAAAATGGATGGAAAATAGAAAAAAAATAAAATTTAAAATGATGTGGCAACCTAACCTTGTGTTTTTGCGACATCATTTTTTTGAAAGGAATACCATGGAAAATTTGACTGAAATTTTTATATTTTTAGCTATTTCAGCTTCTATTATCATATTTTCTGCGATAGCTAATTATAAATATATAATCAAAAAAATCTCTTCTTCATGGGGAAAATATAGACTTTATGAATTTTCACCTCCAGAAAATGAAGAATTTTTAAATTATTCTTACTATACATTAAAAAAATATTCAAATTCAAATACCTATATCGATGATTTAACATGGAATGATTTAGATATGACTAAAATATTTAATAAGATTAATACTACTTATTCAAGTGTTGGAAGTGCCATATTATATTACAGATTAAGAAATTTAAATCCCTCAAAAGAAGATAAAGAAATTTTTGAAAACATTCAAAATTATTATTCTAAATATGATAAAGATAGGATTAAAACACAATATAATTTTTACAAATTAGGTAAATTTGAAAATAACAAAGTATTGGAATTTGTGGATAATGCTAAGTCTAAAAAGTTTTATGAAGTTTATTTATATATAATCTTAGGTTTGCTTCCTATTTTTATACTATTAGGATATTTTTTTATATCTGAAACTTTTATAGCATTTTTATTACCATCTTTAGCAATTAATGCCGGTTTTTCATATTATAAAAAACTTAATACCGAATCTGATTTTAACAATATTAATTACATTATTAGTGTAGTTAAAACTGCTAAAAAAATTTCAAAATTTAATTTACAAATTACAAATAAAATAAAACAAAATATATCAAAATTAAATAAACTAACTAAAATGATTTTAGTTGCCGAATCACATGCTTCTTCGTCTGTTGATTTTTTAGCATATTTCTTAAATAAAATATTTATGACTCAACTTATTTTTCATAAACTTGCATTAAAAGAAATATCTAAAAATAAAACTGAAATTTTTGATTTATGGAAAAATTTAGGTGATGTTGAATCAGGAATAGCTATATTAAATTTTAAAAATATTGTAAAAGATTATTGTATTCCTAGTTTTTCAAAAAAATATGAAGTTTATGGAAAAAACATATACCACCCACTTATCAAAAATCCTATAAAAAATGATGTAGATTGGAAAGAAAATATCTTGATTTCAGGATCTAATGCATCAGGAAAATCTACATATGTAAAATCTGTTGCCATTAATATAATATTTTCTCAAACAATTTATATGGCATTAGCTTCTGAATTTATTTTAAAACCGGAAAATGTATTAACCTCAATGGCTATAAAAGACAATATAGATTCTGGAGAAAGCTATTTTATTGCAGAAATCAAATCCTTAAAAAGAATTATGGACGATATAGCGATTAATAAATCATATTATTTTATTGATGAAATACTAAAAGGTACAAATACTACAGAAAGAATTGCAGCATCTTCAAGTATTATTGAATATTTTATTGATAAAAATGTTCTTTCATTTATAGCTACACATGATATTGAGTTGACTCAAAAGTTTGAAAATAAGCTTGTAAATTTACATTTCAGGGAATCATTTACAGATAATAATAATTTAATATTTGATTATAAAGTACATAAAGGTGCATCTAAAACAAAAAATGCAATAAAATTACTAGAAATAATGAATTTTCCTAAAGAAATAGTAGAACATTCTAAAAAAGAAGTATTATCTTAATAAAGTATTTATATTTTAGAAATTTATTGATAAAATATATATTTGTAGATATTAATTAAGGAGTAAATAAAATGCATACAAAAGAAGAATTAATTTCAATTAATCCTCTACTAGAAAAAGTTGCAAATTTAGAGCCAACAGTTTGGATAAATCCAGATAGAGAAACAGGTGAAAAAGCATGGGCAAATGTTGAATTTACTATAGACGATATAATTGATGCTGAAAAGAGAATGAAAAGATTTGCACCATTGATGGTAAAACTTTTTTCGGCTGTTGAAGGTGTTGAAGAATCAAAAGGAATATTAGAATCTCCTTTAGTACACTTAGAAAATTTAGAAAAAAAATATAAGGATGAAAAAAACTTAAAAGGAAACTTATACCTAAAACTTGATTCTCACTTACCTGTTTGTGGTTCTATAAAAGCTAGAGGTGGATTATATGAAGTTTTAGTTTTTGCTGAGACTTTAGCAAAAGAAAATAATTTAATAGACGATTCAAAAGATTATAGTCAATTTTCAGATAAAAATTTTAAAAAATTATTTTCAAAATATACAGTTCAAGTTGCTTCTACCGGTAATTTAGGAATTTCAGTTGGAGTAATGGGAGCTGCATTAGGTTTTAATACAATAGTACACATGTCAAATGATGCTAAAGAATGGAAAAAAACTCACTTAAGAAATAAAGGTGCAACTGTTATAGAATATGATGGAGAATTTTCTAGTGCAATAACTCAAGCAAGAGAAATTTCTATTAAAGATCCTTATAGTTATTTTGTTGATGATGAGAACTCTAAAACATTATTTAAAGGATATTCTGTAGCTGCATTAAGAGTAAAAAAACAATTGGAAGAAATGAATATAAAAGTTGATGAAAACCATCCTATATTCTTATACATGCCATGCGGGGTAGGTGGATCATCAGGAGGTGTTGCATTTGGATTTAGAAAGGTTTTAGGAGATAATGTTCACGCATTTTTTGTTGAAACTACACACATTCCAAGTTTCTTAATTGGAGCATCCACTAAATTACACTCTGAAGTTTCTGTACATGATTTAGGAATTGACGGTATTACAGAAGCTGATGGATTATCCGTAGCAAGACCATCAAAATTCTCAGGATTCACAATGGAAACACTTCTAAGCGGTATATTCACTTGTAATGATGATGTATTATTTGAACATTTGAAAAAATTAAATGAATTAGAAGATATAAGAATTGAACCATCTTCATGTGCATCAATTGATGGTGCTGTTGATTTATTTAATTATGAAAACGCAAAAGAATATTTGGAAAATCATAATTTAATGGATAAATTAGATAATATTACTCACATTTGTTGGGCAACCGGTGGAAATTTAGTCCCTGAAGATGTTATGAATGAATACCTTTCAAAATAGTACCATTTTTTTAAAAAAGTATTAAATTTTTGTAACAATAATGACATTAACAAATTATAAAATCTGTTGTAATATATAAATATGGAGTTGATATCACTAACACTTCCTTTAGTCCTCTCTAAAAGAAGTGTTTGTTTAAGGTGGAGTCACCGCCATCTTAGATACCATGCTATTTAGAGCTGTCAATAGTATATTGAATTTATAATTTTATCTCTATGGATTACTCTCACCCATATTTATAAATTCATAGGTGACATCGATCGAGTAAATAAAGGAGCCCAAAGCTCCTTTTTTATGTTTTAAATATTAAATTACTCTAGAAATTCCATCAACAGACTTTTCCACTATTATTTTCTTATCTATTTGCTCTTTAAGCATTTCCACGTGAGAAATTATACCTATTAATTTATTATCTTGACTAATATCGAATAATGTAGACATAACTTTGGAAAGTGTATCTCTATCTAATGTTCCAAATCCTTCATCAATAAACATTGAATTTAATTCAATACCCCCTCTTTGCATTTGAACTACATCTGATAATCCCAATGCAAGTGATAATGCAGCTTGAAATGATTCTCCCCCTGATAATGTATTTATATCTCTTTGACTTTTATTATGATGGTCTACTACCTCTAAATCCAATCCCCACTGTTCCATAAGATTACTTGCTTCAGTCTTTCTCCTTAAACTATACTTTTCATTAGTCATCTTATTAAACCTCAAATTTGCATGATACAAAATCTCATCCAAAAATATTGTTTGTACAAAGGTTTCAAACTTAATTCTTGATGTACCACTAACTTTACCTTTAATAACATCATTAAGTTCAAGTATACTTAAATATTTATTTTCTACACTCTTAAAACTATCTGAATTACTTTTCAATTTTTTCAATTGTGTTTTATTATTTTCCAAATTAAAATGAATATCGGATAATTTCATATTTTTATCTTTTAATTGAATTTCCAATCCCTTCAATTCACTTTCCAACCCATTAATATCAATATTATATTTTTCATCAAGTTGTGATTTTAGTATATCTAATGTTTTAGAAATTTCTGTATAATATTTTGAATATTCAAAATATTTATCTCTCACATCTTTTATTTCCATCGTAAGAATATTTTTATTTTGAACTAATCTATCTATTTCATTTTCAACATCTATTTCTGATTTATTTCCTAATTTGATACTTTCTTCAAATTTTTGTTCATTTAAATTTTTAATATTTTGTTCATTTTTAATCAAATCATCATTTAATTCTTTTAATTCATTTTCAAAATTTTTCTTACTTATTAAAATTCTTTCCTTTTCATAAATTTTCTCATCAATTAGTTTTTTTATATTTTCTAAATTTGATTTTTCGTTTTTCAATAAATTATAATCATTATTTAATTTTTCACTTAAAATTAGTGATTCATTGTTATTTAAATCTTTATATTCCTCAAATTCTGAAATTTGCTTATTATATATACTAATAGTTTTATCGGAAGAATTTATTTCATTTTTTAAGTTTTCTAGTTCTTTTCGAGATTTTTCAAAATCTTTTTTTAATTTTTCTACAGATTTTTTATCAGGTAAGTCGTCCTTAAAAATTGCTAATTTAGGATGTTCTATAGAACCACAGACCGGACAAGGTCTACCTTTTTCTAAATTTTTTGCTAAAATGCCTGCTTGGGATTCAAAAAATATCTCTTCTGCTTCTTCATATTTTGATTGTTTCTCTTTAATAATCGGCTTCAACTTTTCATAGTCTATTATTAAATTATCTTTATTATTTGTTTCTTTTAGTATATTATTTATTATTTCTATATACTTTCCTAAACGCTCAATAGATAATTCTAAATCTTTTATTTTTAGCTTATTATCAGATATTTGTTTTTCAATATTTTTATTTTCTTTTAAAAAGTTTTCTATATCCAAAATTTTAATATCAATGTTATATATATCTTCCTTTTTCAAGACTAAATTTTGATATATATTTTCATTATTTTTTTGTTCAGATTCTATTTTATTTGTAATTTCATTTAATTTAGTAAATTTATCCTTTTCAATATTAAGCAAGTTTATATTCGCATTTATATTTTCCATTTCATTTTCAATAGTTGAGATATTATTATATTTTTCTTTATACTCAATAAAATTTTTATTTATATTTTTAAATTCTTTTTCTAATTTAATTATTTGCTCTTTTGTTAAATTATATGATTTCACATTTTCCAATGAATGTTTCTTTAAGTCAATATCTTCTTGTAATTTTTCAATTTCTCTATTTAACACTTCATATTGTGTACTATATTCAACATTTACTCTTTCTATATTATTTATCACTTCTTCAACAGAAATATTTTTTAAATCTTCAAATTCATCGTCATTCTTATAATTATATCTAAAATTACTAAAAATTTCTTCTCGAATATAAATTAATTCATCTCTTTTTTTAGATATTTCCTTTAGTTTATTTGCTATTTCAAATTCCAGTTTATTATACTTTTCCGTAAAAAATATTTTTCTAAAGAGTCTTGATTTTTCTTCATTTGATGCTTTTAATAATTTCATAAAATTTCCTTGAGCTAACATAACTATTTGTCTAAACTGGATAGAATCCACACCTAACAAATTTATTATAAATTGATCTGCTTGCTTTAAATCATCTATTATTTTTCCATCAGATAATTTAATAATTGTTTTTTTACTACCTTTTGAAGTAAAACCTTCTCCTCTTTTTTTCGCCCTTTCATATTTAGGTGTACGTCTAATATTAATAACTTTACTTTTATATTCAAATTCCAATTGAACATAAGTTTCAACATTAGGGTCTGATGCAATATATCTAATCATACTTTCATCTCTTTCCCCACCACTTGAATCTCCAAACAATGCAAATGTTATCGCATCAAAAATAGTAGTTTTACCTGAACCTGTATTTCCACTTATTAAATATACTCCATTATTAAATTTATCAAAATCAATGCTTATTTTATCCCTGAAAGGACCAAATGCTTGCATTGTAAGATTAATTATTTTCATTATCACTCCATATTTTTTCAATTATATCCTTCATAATTTTTTTCTTATCATCACTTAAATCTTTACCTGTTCTTTGTTGATAAAATTCTTCAAAAATTTCCAAAGGATTTTTATTTTTAATAGTTTTTTGTAAGCTGTCAAAATCATCATTTCCATATGTTTTATTTATATATTTCATAGTTAATGTATTTGGATATATTTTTCTGATTTTCTGCATTCCATCTAATATATCATCTTCATCCTCTAAAACTAGGTGAATGTAATCATCCTTATTTCTATCATTAATTGAATTCTTTATAATTTCCTCAAATTTACCTTTAATAGTTCTCATATCTCTCAAATAATTAATTTTTTTCTCATATATTTCTATATTTCCCTTTTCCTTAAAATCAACTAACGTAATAGATTTATCATAACCTGTTTCACTAGCAGAATACTTTAATAGTGAGCCGGGATATCTCAATTTTCCATTTAAAAATGATTGTTTTTTATGAATATGTCCCATAGCAATATAATCAAATTTTTCATAGTAATAATCCGGCACAGCTTCTAAAAGTCCGGCATATATTTCTTCAGATTCTGAAAGTTTCGCATTTAATATAAATTGGTGTGATAATATTACATTTCTCTCATTTCTATTAATTTCAACATTTTCTAAAACTATTCTTACTGCATCACTGTAATCTTCAATTTTCTCTTCCGGATAAAACTGCTTAACATGAATAGGCTTAACATAAGGGAATAAATAAAAATTAATTTTTCCATATTTATCACTAAAAGTTACTTTTTGAATCTCTCTATTATATGGTCTGGAAATATATATATCGGCACTTGATAAAATATCAGACGCAAATGCCAATCTTTCTGATGAATCATGATTACCACTAATAATTAAAATTTTAATATTTAATCTTTTTACTGACGTTATAAAATCATCAAAAACCTTAATAGCTTCTGCCGACGGCACAGAATTTTGATATATATCTCCTGCGATTAAAAGAACATCCACTTCTTCTTTTTCTAATAGATTTACAATTTCTTTTAAAGCATAAATTTGATCTTCTATCATAGAGTATCCGTCTACATTTTTACCTATGTGTAAATCTGCCAAATGCATTATCTTCATTTTAACCTCTTTTATATCCTACTTGATTCATAACTTTATCAAATACTGATTTATCAATATTTTGTCTTAATTTTTCAACTTCATACTTAATTTTCATTTCAGTTTCTACATAATATTTTTTAGGCAATAATGCTTGTAATACTACTACGGTATCAAATAATCTATTTCTTTTATAAGTTTGATTGATGCCATATACTTCATGGATAGCCGAAAAATACTCAATAGGATTAAATTCAAAATCTAAAATTAAATTATCGTGAGCACAAATATTTCTAATATCTTTAGCATTCTTCAAAAATGATTCTAACTGTGATGGGGTCAAATGACCCTCTATATTTTTTTCAATATTTTCTTCAACAAATTTTTGAAATTCATCTGCTATTTTTTCCTTTAATGAAAAGTCAAAAGTTTCATATATATTTATTATATTTCCAAAGGTCATAAAGTTTATAATAAACCAAAATGGTACAGAATTATATTTTGACAAATAATATTTTATACTTCTATTATAATTTTTCTCTTCTTCAAACTTTTTAATTGATTCCTTCATTCTTTCAATATTAATATTTACAAGCTCTAAATCTTTACAATCAAAGTTTTTTCGATTTAAATATTCACCCGGTTCTTGAAATTTTTCAACAAATTTATATGAAATGATACTTCTGGCAATTCTCTCAATTTCTAACATAGCTGCTATCAAAATTTTTTTTAACTCTTTATCAAACTCATGTAAATCTACCAAATCATTAAATTTTGTACCTTTCTTATACATATTTGTTTTTTTATCAATTAAAAATTTATATGTACCATTTATAATTTTATAATAGTTATATCTTAACAAAATATCCCTTGCATAATCTTCATTATCTATAACTAATCCTCTTGATTTTAAAATATTAATTTGTTCATCTATAGTTTTAAAATAATTTGACATAAGCACCCCTTTTACTACATTTTATCATAATATTAAAATTAATCCTTTATTATTTAATATTTGCTTAGTATAATAAATATATATCTAAAAAGTGAGGAAGAAATGCTTTACAGTTTAAAAGAAAAATACGTAGAATATGAAAAAAATATAAAAAATTGGACAAATAAATTTTTAATAAAAAATACATTCTCAAAAAAAACAATAAAAAAGTTAAAAAAAGACAAGTTGTTTGGATTTCATAGTCCTAAGATATATGGAAGCTTTGGAAGAGATTATCTAAATCATGTTTTAGCAATCCAAGAAATATCTAAATTTAATTCTAATACCTCATTTAGTATTATTTCAAATAATTATTTTATAAATGGACTATTTAAATATGGCAATTTTAATCAAAAAATAAAATATTTATCTCCTGTTGATAATGGTGAATTAATTGCTTCAGTACTATTATCGGAAGAAAAAGATAATTTAGACTTAAAAAAATCAAAAACATCAATAATTAAAAATAAAACTAGATTAATACTTAATGGCAAAAAATATTTTCCATATAATTCAAATGAAGCTGATGTATTTCTTGTTTTAGCTAAAAATAAATCAAAAAATTTAACTCTTCTAATTGTTGAAAAAGATTTAAATGGAATAAAAATAGAAAATATTGGTAAAGATATATATATTTCATTTGATAATGTAGAAATACCGGAGACGAATGTATTAGGTGATTTTAATAGTGGTTATGAAATTTGCATAAATTTACTTATTGAAAATCATCTTTCATTAGCCGCACATTACTTGGGTATTTCTCTAGATTACTATGATAAAATAATTTCGTCATTAACTAAAATTAAAAATTTAAGTAATAATTCAAAAATTCTTGAAAGTTTTTCAAAAATAAGTGCAAATATTGAGGCAGCAAAATTGCTTACATATAAGGCAGCAGAAATAAAATCAAATGGCTTAGATTCCTCTAAAGATTCATTATTAGCTAAATTATTTAATGAAAACTTAGCTTTAGAAATTATAAATTTTGAAATTCAGCTAAATTATAATAATGAAAAATTAATAAGTGAACTTAGATCTAAAAAAGATATTAACTTTAATAATATTTTCAATTCAAATTTAGAAAATATAAATTTAATTATCACTGATAAAATAATTGAAAAAATTGCATGTGTAGATGTTTTAAATAAAAACTCAAATGATATAAACACAAAAAAAAGAAAATCCATCATTTTCGAAGATAATGATTTAGAACAAAACGTAGACAACCTTATTGAATATATTATAAATGATATAAAAAATTCAAAAAACTCTGAGAAATTATACGGTAATATAGAGTCAGCTGAAAATGTTGTTTCATTTGGGTTAGGAATTGAAGATAAAGATAATATAATAGAAGTTGAAAAACTTGCTAAAAGTATCAGTGCTACAATCGCTTGCACAAAACCTATTTCAGAAGAACTTGAATGGTTACCAAATGAACGCTATATAGGTTCTACCGGTAAAAAATTTAATGGCAAGATTTATTTTGCACTTGGAATATCAGGTTCCATTTACCACTTAAATGCCATAAATGCTGATACAATAATTGCAGTTAATACAGATAGACATGCAAAAATATTTGGTAATTGTGATTATGGTATAGTTGCAGACTTAAAAGAGTTTATCATCATTTTCTTAAAAAAATTAAAAGAAAAAATATAGATATTTTAAACTCTAATATACTAAGCTTCACATAATTAGATAAAATAAAAATACCGAAATTAAAAAGATTAATAAATAAAATTGCTTAAACATCAATATACTAATATATAAAATTATTACGATCTCTATTTACATTGCCAAACCCAAAGTCAAGGGTTCATTTTACCCAAAATCCCCCCTTGACTGTGTCTTTAGTTTTGTATAACTAAAATTATGAAAATTTGATAAATTATTTTACATTCAATGCTTCAGTTGGAATTTTAATTTCACCATTAACTTTCTTAATTTCAGATGTATTTAGTTGCATATTTTTATTGAATAGTTTTATTTCTTTAATAAAATAATTTGAAGCATCTACTCTAATTTCAACTTTATTATCATCATTAAACATTTCATCTTTTTTTAATAAATCTCTATCAAAATCACCTAATAATTCTTCTTTGATTTTTACCATAGTTGTAGCTAAAACATAAGTAGAATTTTCTTTTGAAACAGTAAATGCTTTGCGTTCAAATAATTGATTTATTAGAGAAGTAATTTTTTCTTCGTTTGATTTACCAGATATTTTTGCCTTATCTATGATTTGGGTTAAATCTTGTTGTATTTTATTCCATTTTCCAAATATATTAACATAAAATTTAGCACTATTTAATGTAGATAAATCAGAATAGATTGAAGCTACAAAATCTTGATTTTTTAAATTTGCAAAAATTTTTTTATTTGAATCAATTTTAAGCTTAACTTTTAAATCTTCTTTAATGTTTTTTACTTTATTATTTTTTTGCTTAATATATAAATCCAACTCTAACATTTTATAATTTTTATAGTAATTCATTATTCCTTGTTTAATTTGCTTTGGTGTCTTATTACCAAATAAACCGCATGAAGTTAATAAGATAATGAAACAAAAAAATAACAAATTTAATTTTTTAATTTTTTTCATAACATCCTCTCCTATATATATTATAGGTTATTTATAATATATAACATTTATAAATACAAATATTTAACAAAAAAGTAATTAATAAAATATTCTACTAAAAATACAAACTTATTACTTAATCCTAATATCTAGTAAAAATTTGGACTCTTTTCTACAATATTTTATAAACACTACTCCATCATGCTAACATTATAACATTTATACGCAAAAAGATTAGAAATCCTTCAATCTCTAATCTTTTCACTATTATTTAATAAGCATTATTTGCCTATCATTAAATAAAAATTAATTTTAATATATTTAAATATTTCTATTAATCTTTTTTCTTTTTAATCCCTACAAATGCAGCAGCTGCTGTAACTAATGTAGCAATTGATGAAAATATTGATGAATCTCCTGTATTTGGATTTGGATTAGAATTTACAGTTGTATTTATGTTTCCAATTTCATATGTTACAACATTTTCAAATACTAAGTCTTTTCCTG
>NZ_JBFNFI010000017.1:0-43966 GCF_046035495.1 Helcococcus sp. KG196 | reverse complement strand
GGGGGGGAAGAAGATAGGCAAGGCATGGAAATCTTAGCATTAATCTCAGTAGCTGTAATAGCAGTTTTAACATTAGTAGGTGGAGAATTAAAAAATATTTTTACTAGAATCTCAACTGATTTAGGAAATGCATCAAAAGCACAATAACCCCGCAAGAGCAAAAAGAGAAAAAGGTGTGTGGAGAAGATAGGTAAGGCTTGAGAATCTTAGCATTAATCTCAGTAGCTGTAATAGTTGTATTGACATTAATGGGAGAAAAGTTAAATGAAATTTTCAAACAAATTTCTGATAAATTAGGTACAGCAGCAAAACCACAAGGAAGATAACCCCGCAAGAGCAAAAAGAGAAAAAGGGAGTGGGGAGAAGATATGTAAGGCTTAGAAAATCTTAGCATTAATCGCAGTAGTTGTGATAGCAGCATTGACATTAGTAGGGGAACAAATTAAAACAGTCTTTAATAATATTGCTGGAAAATTAACAGAAGTAACAAAAGCAAATCCAGGACACTAATAACCCCGCAAGAGAAAAGAGTGTGGGGAGAGATAGGAAAGGCTAGATAATCTTAGCATTAATCTCAGTAGTGGTAATAGCTATATTGGGTTCAATAGGTGGAGAATTAAATAAAAAATTTCAATCAGTATTAAGTGCATTACAAGGAAATGGAAGACACTAACCCCGCAAGAGCAAAAAGAGAAAAACAAACAAGTATATTTAATAACATTATTAAAATAAGTAAAAGGAGGGAATTTGAAAAATAAATTAAAAAAAGATTTAATAAAGAATGAAAGCGGACAATCCTTAGTTGAGTTTGCTTTAATACTGCCTATTTTAATAATTTTATTAAGTATGGTGGTGGACGTATGGCGAGTATATGACACTAAACTTTTATTACAATCAGTGGCATCAGAATGTGCCATACATTTAGCTGAAAAAGATGATGTATATAAATTAAGAAATAAAGAACTTGAATTAAAACAAAATTTAAATGAATTGATTGACAAACAATATGGCAATAGACTTGACAGTAGAAAGAGAAATGTAACCGTTTCTTTAAAAGATGAAATTATTGAAGAAAAATTCACATATCATGTAGATAATAATACTAATTACAGAGGTAATGGGCCTAAAAATGGACTTGCTCAAACAAAAGAAATTACTAAAAAATACAAAGATGCTTCAATAAAAGTAACCTATGATGTAGATTTCTGGATGCCATTAACAAGATTATTTTATGGAGGAGATAAGGCGAGTGTTTCATCCGAAATTACAACAAGATTATCCGAAGGAGATGAAAATGCTAGATAAACTATTTAGATTAAAAAAATCAGAAAAAGGGCAGGGCATGGTAGAGTTTGCACTTGTATTTCCTATGTTCATATTTATTTGTCTTTTTATAATAGAAGTAGGCTGGATAGCATATAATTATATTTCGTTTGATTATACCTATAGAGTAGCATCATGGGAGATTAGACCTCAATATGATAGAGAATCTAAATATCCAAGTCCATTATATAATCATAATGTTGAAGATTTAATTTATACAAAACTAAAAGAAAATGGTTTAAGTACTTCAGGGATAAAAATTACTAGTGCATCTATAACATTTGAGACAAAAGATGAAGATGTTGTAACGATTAATGGATATACTGATAAATCCAGAAAATATTATATGGAAATAAAGGGGAATATGACGAAAAAAGTTCCTTTGATTACACCCGTAGGAAAGATGTTTATGGGAAGTAGTTTCCCTTTAACTAAAAAATTGGATAAGTTAAGACTTTTAGAATCAAAGGCTTTATAGGAGGGATAGTGATAAAAAGATTAAGAAAAGAAGAGAGAGGCGATATCCTTGTTATATTCGCCGTCATGTTTACCGTCCTTATCATGATCATCGCCCTATCGACAGATGTTGCCATTTTATATGCTCGAAGAGCTCGCATATACGAAATCGGAAACGTCATGAGAAGGACACGTTTCACAAAGGGGCAGGAGTTTTTCATGAATAGTGATAATCCCGGAAAAGAATATGCAGATGCCTTTAATGATTATGCTTCAAAAAATGGATTTAATGGAGAGTTAAAAGTTACTTATAATGAAAAAACATCTAGTTATGATAAACGAGAATTTGATATTAATATGGAATTTGAGGAAAAAGTAGAAACTAGTGTATTAAAGTTTGTAGGTATAAAAGAGGTCCCTATAAAAGTAGTTATAAAAGGATCGGGACATAAAGATAGAAGTAATATCTGGAAACCTAAAGGTGAAGATTGGAAAAAATACACAGCAATATACAAAAATGGAGAAAAAATAAATTAAATTTAAAAGGTGGTAAAAATGAAGAGAGTAAAAATCATAGCAATAGTATCAGCAGTTTTATTTATGCTGTTTACATGGATATATATATCAGGATTGACAAATAAAAAAAATAATGAAAATTTAGTGGAAATAATCGTTCCTAATAAAAACATTGTAGCTAATACAATTGTAAATGGGGAATCATTGAAGAAAATCAAGGTAGCAAAAAATAGTGTAAATAAAAATGCTATCAAGGATACAAAGGATATAGTAGGCAAAATGGCTAAGGATACTTTATATGAAAATGAACCTATAATAAAAGAAAGAGTTATAAATAAGGAAGAAAAAGCTCCAAATTATGGTTTGGCATATGTTATATCTGAAGGTAAAAGAGGTATGAGTATCGCTGTAGGGCTACCTGAAGGGGTATCAAACTTCTTAAAAGTAGGAAACTATATCGATGTATTTCATATCGGAAAATTTGATTATCACGTAGTTGGTAAAAATGGTTCGGAAAATGATTCTAAACTAACAAAACAATATTCGACAATACTTTTACAAGATGTTAAAATAATCGGTTTGGAAACAGCAATAGAAAAAACATCAGATAAAAAAGATGCAAAACCTACTGCATATAAAACAGTTACACTTGAATTAAAACCTGAAGAGTTTTTAAAATTAACATTGGCAATTAAGAGTGGTGATGTATGGTTGGGATTAAGACCTGAAGGTGACCACAAAAAAGTAGATGCAACAGATATGTTATTGGATAATATAATTGATAAGGCTAAGTTGATTAAGTCGATTAAGCAAGAGTTTGAGCGTTAAAAGGGGGAAAAATGGCTATAAAAGTATTATTAGTTGGAGAAAAAATCGATGAACTTGAAAAAATAAGTAAAAAGTTAGTAGATGATAGTTTTGAAATTGTAGGAGCATCGATGGATTTATCAAATATTTCAGATGAAATATTTCAAAATAATCCTGATGTAGTTATAATGTCCTGCTCAGATTTGAGTTGGGTATTTAGAGCATGTCAAAAAATTTATCTTTTACACCCAAGTGTTGTAACAGTAATGGTATCAGATGAAAAATCATACGACATTGTAAAAAAATCTATTGATGCAGGTGCGACAGCTTACATTTCATTATCGGAACCGGTTGACAAATTTAATGAAGAGTTAAAGAAAGTTTATTTCAATGAAAAATCAAGAAGAAAAATGATAGTTGATAATTCATCATTAAAAAGAAATGCAGAGATAATAACCGTATTCGGTACTAAAGGTGGTATGGGTAAAACAGCCCTAGCTGTAAATTTAGCAGTTGAATTATCTAAGAAAAAAGCTAAAGTTGCGTTTTTAGATTTGGATTTAATGTTTGGTGATGCCCACACTTATTTAGGATTGGAAGCTAAGGAAACTATTGTAGAGTTGTTACAGGAAAGAAAGATACCTACTATTGACAGTATTAGAAGCTATTTTGTATCCCATTCATCAGGATTACAATTGCTATGTGCACCGTCAAGTCCGGAATATTCCGATTCAGTTTCCGGAGTATTGATTGAACCTATAATCAACGCATTGAGAACACATTTTGATTATATCGTAATTGATACAAATGTAGGATTCTCCGATTTAAATGTTTTAATTTTAGAAGAGTCAAGTACCATCCTATACTTTACAGGATTAGATATTTCGATATTAAATAATTCTAAAAAAGGTTTAATGTACATGAATTCAATAAATGTTAGTGAAAAAGTTAAACTTGTAATCGGTAAGTCAATCAAGGGCGATATTACAAAAGAAGACGTAGAAAATATAATGAACAAACCGGTGTTTGCTTCTATTAGTGAAGATTATGAAGAATCTGTAAAAGCCTTAAATGAAGGTGTGCCTATAGTAACATCAAATTCAAAATTACAAGTTGCTAAAGATATAATTGAAATCGCCGATTCATTTAACAGTTCAGAAGTAAAAGAAGATGAAGAAAGCAAAAACTCGATATTTTCAAAGTTGAATTTTAGTAAATTTAAATTTGGAGGTAAGAAATAATGCCTTCATTACAAGAAAGATTAGAACAAGCCAGAAGAGTTTCAAAATCTGATGTTAATAGCTTAAGAAGATTAAATAGCAATACTCAGGATATTTATCTTGATGAATATGTTGATTTTAAAAATAATGTTCATAAAGAGATTTTATCAAGAATCACACTTGGAAGTATTATAAATGCTGATGACAAGCAAGAAATTCTTGAAAATATTAAAGATATATCGGATCTTTTGGGAGAAAATATACCAAATACAATTAGAAAAAAATTAATAGAACAAATTTATGATGAAACAATCGGACTTGGACCATTGGAAGTATTATTAAAGGATGATTCAATCTCTGAAATAATGGTTAATGGACCGGATCAAATTTATGTAGAAAGAAAAGGTAAGCTTGAGCTTACTCCTATAAAATTTAGAGATAATAATCACGTATTAAATATTATAGATAGAATTATCTCCCCAATCGGTAGAAGATGTGATGAAAGCACACCTATGGTTGATGCCAGATTACAGGATGGTTCTCGTGTGAATGCGATTATTCCTCCGGTTTCATTAGTAGGGCCTTCGATTACTATAAGAAAGTTTTCTAAGACTCCTTTAGCAATTGCCGATTTAATAAAATACAATTCACTTTCATATCAAATGGCTTCATTTTTGGAAGCTTGTGTTATAGGAAAAGCAAACATCATGGTATTTGGGGGAACTGGTAGTGGTAAGACTACGTTGTTAAATACTTTATCCGGCTTCATTCCGGAAAATGAACGTATAGTTACCATAGAAGATGCTGCCGAATTACAATTAAAGCAACCACATACCATAACATTGGAAAGTAGACCTGAAAATGTAGAAGGTACAGGTGCTATTACGATTCGTGACTTAGTAAAAAACTCACTTCGTATGAGACCTGATAGAATTGTTGTAGGGGAAGTACGTGCCGGGGAGGCATTAGACATGCTTCAGGCTATGAATACAGGACACGACGGGTCATTGACAACTGCCCACGCAAATACAACAAGAGATTTATTAAGCCGTTTGGAAACAATGGTACTTATGGCTGGTATGGGACTTCCATCAAGAGCCATCAGAGAGCAAATTTCATCTGCATTTCACATTATCGTGCATCAATCAAGATTGAGAGATGGTAGTAGAAAGATAATGAAAATCTCCGAAATTTTAGGTATGGAATCTGATACAATTATTTTACAAGATATATTTGTATTTAATCAAGACGGTTATGATACAAATGGTAATATCAAAGGAAAATTTGTATCAACAGGAATTAGACCTAAAATTTTAGAAAGACTTGCTGATGAAGGAGTAGTAATTAACGATGATTGGTTTAAAGTATAGGAGATGATATGAATTTATTTAATTTAATAATAATGTTTTTAATGGGATTATCCTTATATTTTATCATTGTTGCTTTATTTAACGCTAAGGACTCAAAAAAGTCTTTTCTAAAAAAAAGATTAGCAAAAATTTCAAATTTGAATAATAAGGCAGATGCCTCAAAAAACAAAAAAAGCATACTTTCGTTTATATTAGTTTCAAATGATTTCAAAAAAGATTTAAGAGCTTCAGGCATTAAGCTAAAAGCAGAAGAGTATGTTGCAATATGGGTTGCATTTACTGTTTTACCGATTTTACTACATTCATTATTAAATGGATTTAGTGTAATTTCCGTAATATTTGGAATTTTAGGTTTTTTTGTAGTCCCATTTTGGACAAAAATTTCTAAAAAGAAGAGAAAACAGGCATTCAATAATCAACTTAATGATGCTTTGATGATTATCGCCAACTCTTTGAGAAGTGGTTTTACCTTTAGACATGCTATAGCAAGAGTATCAGAAGATTTGCCTGATCCTATAGGAGAAGAATTAAAAAGAGTTATAAGAGAAGTTAACTATGGGGTAAATTTAGAAAAATCTCTTAGAGAATTAGCGGAAAAAATGGAAAGTAGAGAGCTGGATATGGTTACATCTGCCGTTTCTATACAACAAAGATCAGGTGGTAACCTTGCTGAAATTTTAGATAAAGTATCTAAGACAATTTCAGATAGAATTAATATGAAGAAAAAAATAAGAGCTCTTACAGCTCAAGGTAGAGTAGGTGGAATTGTTATAGCAATGATACCTCCATTCATCGCTTTGGCATTAAGTTTTATAAATCCGCAGTATTTGAGTCCGTTTTTTAATACCGCAGGAGGAATAGCAATTTTGATATTTTCAGTAATTTGGGAAATTTTAGGATTTATTGTTATTAATAAAATGGTAGATATAGAATATTAGGAGTACGGATGTTATATATAATAGTGTTTTTAATGGGTGTTTTGGCTTATTCCTTAGTAATAATATTACTTGGGAAAAAGTCTTACAGAACACAGATGTTAAAAGATAGAATAGATAAATATAGAAAAGTAAGTTTAGATAAGAAAGATGATTTTGATGAAGATTTACCTTTTTCTGAAAGAATTATAAAGCCTATTGCTGAAGAAATAATCAAGGCAATATCAAATATATTTCCAAAAGGTGAAAATGAACAAAATCAATTACAAGAAACTTTATTCCAAGCGGGGATTAAAATGCCTGCTAGAGAATATAATATAATGAAAATATTAGTTTCTTTATTATTTGGTGTATTTGGATCAGTATTTTTTTCATTTAACGGTGGAGTTAATATATTTAAAAATATCCTAGGATTTATCGGTGGTACACTTTTCGGATATATAATAATGGTTTATTTATTACAAAGAAGATTAAGAATAAGACAAGAAAATATGGAAAAGCAATTTCCGGAGTTTTTAGATTTATTATGTGTTTGTATTGAATCGGGATTAGGATTTGACCAAGCGGTACAATATGTTGTAAAAGAGTATAAATCAGAGTTATCCGATGAGTTTAAGACCGTTGTAAGAGATATTTCTTTAGGTAGTACAAGAAAAAACGCATTGCTTGAATTACAAAAAAGAGCAACATTTGAACAGTTAAAAACATTTAACTCAGCAGTTATTCAAGCTGACGAAATGGGAATTTCACTAAAGAAGATTTTAAATGCTCAGTCATATAATGCAAGAGAAACAAGAAAACAAAAAATTGAAGAAGAAGTTCAAAAGCTTCCGGTAAAAATACTGTTTCCAATGTTGTTTTTCATATTTCCAATAATATTTGTAGTATTGCTATATCCTGCAATCACATCAGTTTTAGGTACTTTGTCAGGAACAAGTATATGATAGTTAATGTTTACAGCAATACTAAAAAATTAGAAGGTCCTATATTTTTAGCTGATAGTTTCTTTTCAAGATTTAAGGGTTTGATGTTGAAAAAAAGTATCAAAGATGAAGAAGGAATATTTTTTGAAAAAGTTAATAGAATTCATACATGTTTTATGAGATTTACAATAGATGTTATTTATTTTGACGAAAATTATAAAGTTTTATATATAGAAGAGGTGAAACCCTGGAAAATCGGTTCCAAGGTAAAAGGAGCTCATCATTTATTAGAATTGAATAGTGGAATGGGAAAATATTTTAGAATAGGTGAGTTTGTAAAGATTGAGAGATAAGGAGAAGTGTTATGTCTGATAAGGATGAAAAGTTAGATTCGGAATTGACTAATGAAGAAGAAAAAAAATCAAATGCTTCTAATATTAGTATTTTTGAAAAAATTAAGAACAGAAGTTTAGATAATTTGTTGGAAAATAAGTTAGATACAGTCTATTTCAAAAAGGGATATTCTAAAGAAAGTGTTAAGAGTTATGTAAAAAGTTTACTTGATGAAAAAGAATATCAAAAAGATAATTTTGACGAAAGATATAATGAATTACTAGAAGAAAAAGACAATTTATTAAAAGAAAAGGAAGTTTTGGAAGCACATCTATCCGAAACATCACAATTATTGGAAAAATTTGAAAAAAACAGTTCCTTAGAAAAACAAAAAGAAAACGAAATAATAGAACAATTAAATGAAGAAATAAACAGTATCAATAAGAAAAAAGAAGAATCAGATAATAAGGTCAAAGAGTTACAAGTAATTATTGATGATATAGAAAAAGAGTACAAAGAATTTCTAGCAAAACAAGACAATCATATAGAAGAAAAGTTAAACCAAAAGATAAAGAAATTAGAATCTGAAAATAAAAAACTGAAAAAAGATATAAAAACTTTTGGTGAAAATGCACAAAATTTATCAACAAATGATTTAAGTATTTTAAGAAATGAGTTATCCTCAAAAACTTTAGAATTGGAAAAAGTAATTTCTAAGTTAAACGAAGTAGAAAATGACTTAGAAATAATGAGTGCAAAAAATAAAGAATCAGAAGCCGAAGTTAAGTTATTAAATAAAAAAGTAAACACTTTAACCGAAGAAAAAAATAAATTAAACTTAGAAATCATTGATTTCGAGAAAAAATTAGCAGAAGAAAAAAGTAATCATCTACTAGAAATCAAAAAATTAGTAGAAGACTTTGAAAATGAAAGAAAATATTACAAAAACATTTTAGATGAAAAAAATGCCGAAATAGTAAAATTAAAAGAAACAAATAGTGAAATTACAAGAGAAAACAAATCTCTTAAACAAAAAATTTCCACATATGTTTCCGCAATTAAGCAATTTGTAAAAAACATTGATTTGATTTAATCATTTATACAAAATTTTAAGAAAAAACCAAAGACAGAGATAAGGATTCGGTTCTCCGAAAATACCCCTTGACTCTGTCTTTGGTTTTTATTGTCTTTTTTAAAAAATAAAAAAAAGACAAGAATTGACCTTTTTAAAAAATAAAAAAAAGACAAGAGGAAAAACACCTCAACTCTGTCTTTGGCTTTTATTGTCCATTAACTATAATCATAATCACAAAATAAGCGGTAATTATGATTTCAATATTTAACTATGGTGTTAATGATAAAATAACAATGTTATATTAAATTCTATATTAATTTTGAAATCGAAAATAATAAATCATGTAATTTTTATGTTTTTTTGATTTACAGGTAATGTGAGCTCGGCAGCCTTCGGCAATTCATGCATTGAGATTATTTTTCAATATTACAGGTAATGCCATCCGCACAAATTCATGTATCTCAAATATTTTTACAATTTACAGGTAATGCGAGCTCGGCAACCCTCGGCAATTCATGTATTGCAAATTTCTCTTTCATTTACAGGTAATGGCTGCCCCGCAAATTCATGTATCTCAAATATTTGTACAATTTACAGGTAATCTGAACTCGGCAGCCTTCGGCAATTCATGTACTGCGATTATTTTTTAATATTACAGGTAATGGCTGTCTCACAAATTCATGTATCTCAAATATTTTTACAATTTACAGGTAATGTGAGCTCGGCAGCCTTCGGCAATTCATGTATTGCAAATTTCTCTTTCATTTACAGGTAATGGCTGCCCCGCAAATTCATGTATATCAAATATTTTTACAATTTACAGGTAATGTGAGTCGCCTTGTTCATGTATAATGAATATTTCTTTGATTTACAGGTAATGTGAGCTCTTAAACGACTAAAACTACTACTAAAACCACTACTTAAAACTACTACTAAACCACAATCTTTAAGCAAGACAGATAAAATGATATTTTGGCTATATATTTAAGAGATGATTCCTTAAAATTTTTCCTAAAAATTTTGCCTTTGAGCATTTTAACAGTCTAACCATTAACATCTAAGCATTTATAGAAAATCAGTGTATCTGCCCATTTTAAAATCACATTTAACAGTCTAACCATTAACATCTAAGCATTTTATAGAAAATCAGTGTATCTGCCAATTTTAAAGTCACATTTAAAATCACATTTAACAGCCTAACCATTAACATCTAAGCATTTATAGAAAATAAGTGTATTTGCTCATTTTTAAATTACTCTTAATGGCCTAGATTTTAATATCTACCCATTTACCTTGCTTAAATCTGTGTCTTAAAAGGATGTATCTTGAAAGTTGGTCGAATGTTATACCTATCCAAATTCCCATTAAGCCAAGGCCTAATACAGAGGTAAATAGTATTGTTGCACCCGTTCTAATTATAGTAACAGATATTATTGATGTTATAAGTGTATATTTTACATCTCCGCCTGCTCTTAGGCATCCGCCATAAATTATTTGAGAAATTTGTAAAATAAGAATGATCATGATAAATCTGATGGTCATTATGCCCATTTGAATTATATTTTCCTCTTTAAAAAAGTTCATCATTATTTCTCGTGAAAAAATAAATAGTATTATTGATAAAATAATGGATATTGCAAAACCGATTCTTTGACATATATGGCCAAATTTGAATGCCAGATTTTTATCTTCTTTTCCTAATGCGTTGCCTGATAGTGCAACTGCTGCAACTTGCATTCCGTCACCAAATGAGAAGCTTACTGATAATAAGCCCATAGCTGCATTGTGTGCTGCAAATGGTGCAGTACCTAATTTGGCAGCTGTGATTGCTGTAGCTAAGAAACCTATTCTCATAAATATGTTTTCAATAAATAAACTTATACTTAAATTAAAAATTGATTTAGCAGCGTCAATTTTTGGTTTAATTTTATGCTTTATAATATATTTAACATTTACAAAACTTATAATTTTAAAAATAGAGGAAATACTCATGAAGCATGCGACTAATGAGCCTAATACTGTTGCATAAGCTGCACCTTTTATGCCTAATTTTGGAAATCCAAAATTACCATTTATCAATAGAAAATTAAAAATCACATTAATTATTGATGATGTAAGATTTGTTGAAAATGCTATTTTTGTATTTCCTGTACCTCTTTGGGCTGCATTTATACACATTGCGATAATGTTAAAAAACATGCCGGCAATTATTATGTCAAAATAAGTTTTAGCCGGGATATGTGTATCGGAATTGCTTCCTGCGAAAATCATTAAATCATTTGAAAAATAAATCGTAACAATTGTTATAAGTATACACAAGATAATGCTTATAGAGATTGCTGTTATGAAAACTCTATTTGCACCTTTTCTATCATTTTGACCTTTTCTTCTGGCTATTAAAGCAGATACTGCTGTATTTATCGCAAAAAATATAGCATATGCTATAAATTTGGGTTGATTTGTTAAGCCTACTGAAGCAATCGCATAACTTCCAAGAGTCGCAACCATCATGGTATCTATTAGAGCTGCCATTGCTAGGAAAAAACTTTCTAAAACAGAAGGCCATGCCATTTGTAATGCTCTCTTGTAGTACAATTTATCTTTCATTTCATTCCTCTTTCTTTTGTTAACAATATATAATAATACACCTAAAATTTTTAATTATCAAATATAAAAAATAATTGTATTAATTTATAAAGTTTTTTATAATCTCGATTGCCTCATCAAAATTTTTTACAAAATGTCCGTGCTTTAAAATAGCTCCAAGTACATAGTGGTTCATACCATATGTGGGAATGTCATATTTATTTGAAGAGCTAAGTCTAATATCGGAATTAATTCCGATGATTAGTTTTGTGTTAGTATATATTGCAATTCCAAGTTCCACCATCACCCCCGGATCTTCATTTGTAAGATCAGCGATAAATATATCGGCTTCTTCTACGGCTTTGGTATCACCTTCGAATATTGATATTGGGGTTGGCAAGCTTTGCTTATTTTCATTAAATGGTTGATCGATTGGGTTAAAAATGTCTAATTGTGGAAAATTTTCCCTTAACAATTTTCCTTCTAGTTTTCTTTGAGCAACTTCGGCTTCATTAAAAAGTGAGCCTGCAACGTATAATTTCATATATCCTCCGAAAATTTATTTACAATAATTTTATCATATAAGAGATTAAAAAATAATTAAAATTTTGAAATACAATTTAATTTTTTTAAAATATAAATGAAAATTATTGTGATTTTATTAAAACCTGCGAAAACAAAAGTTGTTTAGTTGTGGGTTGACCACAATAAAACTGCCGGATATCGGGAAAATTATTAGTCTAATCTCCAAGTAAAAAACTCCTAATGTGATAATATGTAGTCTACCAAACTGCACAATAACACAAAAGGAGTTATCATATGAATAATAACAGTTTATCACATACAAGTTAGAATTGTAAGTACCATATAGTATTTTCACCAAAATATAGAAGAGAAATAATATATGATGGAGGAATAGTGTACATTCTTATATAATCAAATTTGTACATTTTTATGTTGTAATTTTTGTACATTTTTTAAGATAATATATAGTATAATAATGCTTATGGAGGATATTATGATTATATCATTAGCAATTATTTTTTTATGTGGTCTAATTTTTGCTAAGATTTCAGAAATATTTAAGTTACCTAGATTGCTAGGTATGCTTATAGCTGGGATTTTGATTGGGCCTTTTGTTTTTAATTTAATTGACTTAAGTGTTTTAAGGATTTCATCAGATTTTAGAAAAATTGCTTTAGTTGTAATTTTGATAAGAGCGGGATTGACTTTAGATTTTAAGAAAGTGGTAGAGGTGGGACGCCCTGCGTTACTTATGTCGTTTTTACCGGCAACATTTGAAATTTTGGCATATACATTTTTAGCAAAATTTATATTTGGAATTGATGTGTTAAGTGCTGCTATTATGGGAGCGATTTTGTCAGCTGTTTCGCCTGCTGTTGTAGTACCGGGAATGATAAATGTTATAGAAAAAGGTTATGGAAACAAAAAAGGGATAAGTCAATTAGTTTTAGCCGGTGCCTCATTGGATGATGTATTTGTATTGGCTATTTTTTCAAGTTTGATTGGTTTTAGTACGGGAGGGAATTTCTCGGTATATAAATTATTGGATATTCCCATTTCTATAGTTAGCGGAATTTTTATAGGTGCTATTATAGGATATGTATTAAGTATCGTTTTATCAAAGATAGAATTAACTAATAATATTAAAGTTTTATTTATTTTTTCCACATCTATATTACTCGTTGGACTTAAAAATGAAATAGGGAAGTTATTTGCTTTTTCAGAAATGTTGAGCGTTATGACTCTTGCACTTGTATATTCACTAAAATCTGAAAATGATGTTATCTATTCTCTTAAAAATGGATTTAGTGGAATATGGAGTGGATTCGAGGTGTTATTATTTGTATTGATCGGAGCACAGGTTGATATAAGATATACTCTTGGAGCGGGTGCGTTAGGATTATTATTAATTTTTGCTACGCTTGTGTTTAGAACCTTGGCAGTAAATATTTGTTTGATTGGTACAAATCTAAACCTTAAAGAAAGAATGTTTTGTATGATTTCGTATTTGCCAAAAGCAACGGTACAAGCCGCTATTGGGGCAATACCGCTATCACTGGGGCTACCTAATGGCACATTAATTTTATCTATTGCAGTATTGGGGATTTTAATTACGGCACCCGTTGGAGCTATTGGGATAGAAACTACCTATCGAAAGTTGCTTAGAAATGATTAAGATTACAGCGTTAAAGTGGTATTACAATTTCTTTTTTGATATAATTTAATAGATAGGAGAGATAGATGTTTAAAAGATTTTTAGCTATGTTAGTTTGTATTTGTGTTATAGGGATGGCAATTGCATTGTCGATAAAAGCAGGAATAGGATTAGGACCGTATGATGCATTGTCTACGACATTATCTAATATTTCACTTATAAAAGTCGGCAGTATAACTATTATTATAAACGGCATGTGTATTTTATTACAGATATTGCTTTTAGGGAAAAAGTTTAATAAATTACAGTATTTACAATTAGTTGTAATATTTGTATTGGGATATGTAATTAATATTTTTTATTATAATGTATTTACTTTTGAAGTAACATCATATTTTAGTAGAGTATTATTATTTGTTTTAGCTACGGCTATATGCGGATTTGCGGTAGGAGCTATTATGAATATAAATGTAGTTTATACAGCTCTTGAAGGATTTTTAGATGCTTTGGCATTAAGAACCCATGGGGATTTTCTCAAGTATAGATGGGCATTTGACGTATTTGCGGTTGTGATGTGCTTGCTGTTGTCATTTATATTTAATTCTCAATATATAATAAGGGAAGGAACCATTATTGCGTTGGTGATTTTTTCTCCAATATTGGGAGTTTCTATGAAGTTTCAATATCCCTATTTCAAAAAATGGGGCTTGTTACCTGAAAATAAAAAAGATATGTTAGATGAATTGGAAGAGAAAACAATTTAGATTGAGGAAATATGGAAAGATTTAAGAAGTTTGATTTATTATTAAATGTACAAATAGCAATCGCCTTCAGTTTATCTATAATATTTTCTCAATTTTTTAATCTGGAAAATTCAATTACAGCAGGAGTGATAACTTTACTTTCAATTCAGATAACAAAAAAACAAACAATAGTTATTGCTATAAAAAGAGTATTTGGATTTTTTTTGATGTTGGCTTTGATATTAATATTTTTTAATTTCATAGGGTATAATTTGTATTCATTTGGGTTATTTGTATTTGTATTTGCGATACTGAATTCTTTTTTTAATATCTCTGTTGGACTTGCACCAAATGTTGTTATGGCAGGCCATTTTTATGTGAAGATGAGTACCGAATTTAATTTCATAATTAATGAATTAGCTATCTATTTAATTGGTTTAACAATGGCGATTGCTGTAAACTTAATAATTCCAATAACTAAAAAAGATAGTAATACTGATAGAAATAAATTAGATAATCATGTCAAAAAGTTACTGTTTTATATATCTGATTTATTAAAACAATCATATATGATAAATAGTAAAGTTATTGATCGAGAAATATATCAAATGTATATAGATAAAAAAATTAAAATTATAAATGAATTTATAAACGATTTAGAAATTAAAACTATTAGAAATTTTGAAAATACACTATTTAACAATGATGTCTATGATATAGAATATTTACAGATGAGAAAAAAACAGATAAATATTTTGACTAAAATATATTTTGAGTCAAAAAGATTAGATTCAAATTTTGAACAAACACATGTAATTTCAGAGTTTATTTTAGAAATTATTGATGATTTTGATGAGCAAAATACTGTTGTTGGATTGATTACTAAAGCTAAATTGTTAATTAGTGAATTTAAGAGTAATGATTTGCCTAAAACAAGAAATGAATTTGAAAATAGGGCAATTTTATATGTTATAATGAAAGACTTAATAGAATTTTTGAGAGAAAAATATATTTTTAAAAATAGGAAGTTATGAAAAGAGAAATAAAAGATTTAAGAGAATTAGAAAATTTTGGAAAAAAATTAGCAAAAGAATTAAAATTTGGGGATGTCATATCCTTAAAAGGTGATTTGGGAGCGGGTAAAACTACACTGGTTCAATTTGTTGCAAAGGAATTAGGCGTTGAGGATTATGTTACATCTCCAACATTTTCTATCGTAAATATATATGAGGGACAACAAAAAATTTATCATATGGATTTATATAGATTGGAAGATCCGGAAGAATTGGAACAAATAGATTTTGAAAATTATTTCTATCCTGAGGGCATTACTTTTATTGAATGGGCGGAAAAAGGGGGATATTATCTACCTGAAGATATGATTGAAATTTCAATAGAAATAGGATTGAATAAGAGAATTATTTATATAGAAGAAAATAATATTAGAGCTAAAGAAATTGGAGAAAAATTAAATGAAGATTTTGGCGATTGATACATCAACTATGATGTCATCAATAACTATCATGGAAGATAATAGAATAATTGGAGATTTTAGTATTAGTCAAGAAGAAACTCATTCAGAAATGCTTGTACCATTAGTTAAAAGAATGCTTGAAGATTTGAAGATTAATTTATCCGAAATTGATGTTTATGCTGTTGCTAAAGGACCGGGTTCATTTACAGGATTGAGAATTGGGGTTGCTTCAATAAAAGCAATGGCTCAAGTTTTTGATAAGCCAATTATAGGAATTTCAACATTAGAAGCTATGGCATTTTCAATATTAAATGATAATAAAATCTTATCTATAATTGATGCTAGAGGAAAGAGATATTTTACCGGACTTTATCAATATGTTAATGGAAAATTAGTTTGTTATTTTGAAGACATAATTCAAGAAAATAAGTTAATGCAAATTGTTGAAGAAAATGAAAAAATAACCATTGTTGGTGAAGCTATCGGAAAACTCCCGGATACACTTAAAAATAGCGAAAAGGTAGTTTTAGCACCTGCCAGTTTAAATAATGCAATAGGGAGAAATTTATGTGTAATTGCAAAGCAAAGGTTTAAATCTGGAGAAATTGAAAGTTATTTTGATATTGCACCAAATTACTTGAGAAAATCTCAAGCAGAAGTTAATTTGATTAATAAATAAGAGGAAGTTTTGAGTAATAGAGAATTTGTAGAAATAGATGAAAAATACATAGATTTTTTAGTAGAAATGGAAAAAGATTTTCAAAATCCTTGGCCGTTAGAAGGTTTTTTCTTGGAAATGGAAAATGAATATACCAGATCAATCGGGTTATGTATTGATGGTATTTTAATTGGATATATGTTTTATAGTGAGTATATGGATGAAATCAATATAAATCATTTTGTAGTTGATATTAATTATAGAAAAAAAGGTTATGCAAGTGAAATCATGCAAGAATTATTTAATAGATTAACCAAAAAACAATTAATTTATTTAGAAGTTAGAACTGACAATACTGCTGCTATAAATTTATATAAAAAATTTGGATTAGAAATTATTAATACCAGAAAAAATTATTACACTGATGGACAAGATGCATATATTATGCAAAGGGATAGAAAGGAAGAATTATGAGAATTATGGGAATCGAGTCATCATGCGATGAAACAAGTATTTCAATAATTGAAGATGGAAGAAAAATTTTATCGAATGTGATTTTTACTCAAATTGATACTCATAAGGTATATGGTGGAGTTGTACCGGAAATTGCATCAAGAGAGCATATTAAAGCGATTAGTTATGTTGCAAAGCAAGCTTTGGAAGAAGCAAAATTAGGATTTGAAGATATTGATTTGATTGCGGTTACAAAAGGCCCCGGCTTAGTAGGAGCATTATTGGTAGGTATTTCATATGCAAAGGGATTATCCTTAGCACTCGATAAACCTTTAATCGGTGTGAATCATATGCAAGGGCATATTTGTGCCAATTATTTAGAATTTCCTGATTTAGAGCCGCCGTTTATTTCTTTAGTTGTTTCAGGTGGACATACATATTTAGTAGATGTGTTATCATATACAGATTATAAAGTTATCGGAAAGACTAGAGATGATGCAGCCGGGGAGAGTTTTGACAAGGTTTCAAGAGCTTTAGGATTTGGATATCCGGGAGGCCCCGCAATTCAAAATGCAAGCTATAAAGGTAATAAGGATGCAATATTTTTTCCAAGAGTAATGTTAGAAAAAGATTCTTACGATTTTAGTTTTAGTGGATTAAAAACCTCTGTTTTAAATTATTTAAATCAAGAAAAAATGGCAGGAAATGATATAAATCCTTATGATGTTGCAGCAAGTTTTCAAAAAGCTGTTAATGATGTTTTAGTTGAAAAATCGCTAAGACTTTTAAGAGAAACTCGAAGAGATAAATTTGTGTTATCAGGTGGGGTTGCGGCAAATAAAGACTTAAGAGAAAATTTAAAATCACAACTATCTGAAATGAATGTTAAATTATATTATCCATCATTAAAATTATGTACTGATAATGCGGCAATGATTGCATCTGCGGGATATTATAATTATCTAAAATATGGTGCTGATAATTTAAGAGTTAATGTAATTCCGAATTTAGGTTTAGAAAAGGAGAACAATGACTAATTTACTTAAAAATTTAAACGATCAACAACAAGAGGCTGTTATTACAACTAATGGACCTATTTTGATAGTTGCCGGAGCCGGTTCAGGAAAGACTACCGTTCTTACTAGAAAAATTGCATATTTAATAGAAGAAAAAAATATTAGTGAATTTAATATTTTAGCATTCACATTTACAAATAAAGCTGCTAATGAAATGAAAGAAAGAATAGGAAAAGAGCTGGATAAAGACATTAGTCATATGTGGATAGGTACATTTCATAGTATTTGCTCAAGGATTTTAAGAAGAAATATTGATAAAATAGGCTACAAAAGTAATTTTAGCATTTATGATACCTCAGAAACAAAAGCTTTAATTAAAGAAATAATGAAGGAATTAAATATTGATGAAAAATATAATCCGATAAATTCAATTATTTCGGCTATTTCAGATTATAAAAATAAATTTAAGACGCCGGAAGAAGTCATTGATAAAGCAATATACGAAAGACAGCGTAATATTGGAGAAATTTATAAGATTTATGAAAGAAGAAAAAAATCAAATAATGCTTTGGATTTTGATGACTTAATTCTAAAAACTGTCAGTTTACTAAAAAAAGATCAAGAAACAAGAGATTATTATGCTGAAAAATTTAAGTATGTATTTGTAGATGAATATCAAGACACAAATAGATCTCAGTATGAACTGATTAAATTATTTGCCGGAAAATATCAAAATATTTGCGTTGTAGGCGATAGTGACCAATCCATTTATTCATGGAGAGGGGCAGATATTACAAATATTCTTAATTTTGAAAAAGATTTTAAAAATGCTTCGGTTATATTATTGGAGCAAAATTACAGATCTACAAAAAATATTTTGAATACGGCTAATGATTTAATTAAAAATAATATTGAGAGAAAAGAGAAAATATTATGGTCTGAAAATCATGATGGGCACAGCATAGTATATAGAAATTCTTCATCCGAATATGATGAAGCGGATGATATTGTAATGAAAATACATCAAATGTATAGTGCCGGATATAACTATAAAGATATGGCGATACTTTATAGAACTAACTCCCAATCTCGTGTGTTGGAAGAAAAATTGATGGCTGAACGCATACCTAATAAAGTTGTCGGTGGGCTTAAATTCTATGATAGACGTGAAGTTAAAGATATACTTTCGTATTTGGCATTTATAGCAAATCCTGATGATGACTTGTCATTTAAGAGGATAGTAAACATTCCTAAAAGAGGAATAGGAGCTACTACAATTTCTAAATTAGATATTTTTGCAAAGAAAACAAATCAAAGCATCTTTGATGCAATTTATTCTGAACAGTTAGAAAAAGAGATTTCAAAAGCATCTGTTACAAAATTGAGAAGTTTTGCTGATGAAATGTTGTCATTTATAAATCTAGTCGATGATTATTTGATAACGGATTTAGTTGAAGATGTTTATGTAAAAACCGGATATAAGAAAATGTTGGAATCTTCTATAAAAATAGAGGATAGAGCCAGAATAGAAAATATCTCTCAACTTGCAACCGCCGTTGCTGAATTTGAAAGTAAAAATCAGTCTGCTAAATTACACGATTACTTACAAAGTGTTAACTTGCTTTCAGATATTGATAAAACCAATGATGAAGACGGAGTGAGTTTAATGACCATTCATGCAGCTAAAGGGCTTGAATATGATGTAGTATTTTTAAGCGGTATGGAAGAGGGGATATTTCCAAGTTTAAGAACAGTAGAAGAAGGTGGATTAGAAGAGGAAAGAAGACTTGCCTATGTAGCAATTACCAGAGCCAAAGAACGTCTATTTATTTCATCAGCCTCAACAAGAATGGTATTTGGCAGATCTCAATATTCTAAAAAATCCAGATTTATTGATGAAATAAAATCTCATTTAGACGAAGAAACCCCAAAATCTTTTGATGATCAACCAAAAGGCTTTAATTATGCTAACTTTTATGGAACATTTGAAGAAAAAAGAGAGCGAATTAAACGAGAAGTTTTGGACAAAAAACAACAATTTGATGATTCATTAAATATGAATTTTAATATTGGAGATAAAGTATCTCATAAAAAATTTGGAAATGGAATGGTTATATCTGTGACTCCAAAACATGATGGCGACGAACTTTTAGTAAGCTTTGATAATAACGGACTAAAAAGATTAAATGCTAAATTAGCGAGATTAAAAAAAATATAAAACAAAATTACAAAAATATATTGCTTTACGTAATTCTTTTTGTGATTATATAAAAAGGAATTCCCAAGATATAGAAAATTTAGGGAATTCCTTTTGAATTTTTAGAAGAAAGAATTAGCTATATATTTTGTATTATATTTTTCTCTAATTTTATTTTGTAAATGCCCTATAAAAAGATAGAAACATAGAAAAGTTGGGATTTAATTTAAATAATGAAGTAATAGGTGGTTTTAAGGAAATAAGAAAGTGGTAAAAAGCTGAGGTGAAATTTTGTTGGAAAATTGAAGTATAGCCCTAGCAAATTTCGGATATTGAAAAAAGCAGGGGTCAAATTTTATTGGAAAATTGAAGAATAGCCCTAGCAAATTTCGGATATGGAAAAAAGAAGGGGTCGAATTTTGTTGGAAAATTGAAGAATAGCCCTAGCAAATTTCGGATATGGAAAAAAGGAGGGGCCAAATTTTGTTGGAAAATTGAAGGGATAGCCCTAGCAAATTTCGGATATGGAAAAAAGAAGGGGTCGAATTTTGTTGGAAAATTGAAGAATAGCCCTAGCAAATTTCGGATATGGAAAAAAGAAGGGGTCGAATTTTGTTGGAAAATTGAAGAATAGCCCTAGCAAATTTCGGATATGGAAAAAAGAAGGGGTCGAATTTTGTTGGAAAATTGAAGAATAGCCCTAGCAAATTTCGGATATGGAAAAAAGGATGGGCCGAATTTTGTTGGAAAATTGAAGTATAGCCCTAGCAAATTTCGGATATGGAAAAAAGCAGGGGTCGAATTTTGTTGGAAAATTGAAGAATAGCCCTAGCAAATTTCGGATATGGAAAAAAGCAGGGGCCACAATGAAAAAATGTAGATAAAAATAGCCCTAGCTAATTTTGAATATAAAAAAAGCTAGGGCGAATTATTGTTTTTTATACTTTTTATGGCCTATCTAACTTTGGATATAGAAAAAAGCTAGTACTAATTTCAATTAAAATGCTACCTTTAGTAATTCTCTTTTTTATAAAAAATTTACCAATTTTAATTTGTGCCGATTGACATTGTTTCAGGAAGTGTTGCACCTCCATCAATTACAATTTGTTCTCCGGTTATATATGAGGCCTCGTCACTACCTAAGAATGCAAATAATTCACCAACTTCTGTAGGTCTAGCTAAACGTTTCATTGGTACGCCTACTGCTATATCATTAATTGCTGCTTCTGGATTTTCAGGATTTGATTCAACAGCCATTTTTTCAACCATAGGAGTTCTTGCATAACCTAATTGTGAACAGTTAACTCTTATATTTCTGTTTGCATATTCTATCGCTAAACATTTTGTTAATCCGACTAATGCTGATTTTGTCATGGCATATGCTGCTTCACCTGCGTCTGCAACGATATCTCCTGTTACAGAGGAGGCTATAACTATTGCCCCTTTTCCTTGTTTTAACATATATGGAATAACTGCTTGACATGTGTTCCATACACCTTTAATATTTACATCAATATGAAAATCCCTCATTTCGTCAGTGAATTCTTCAAATGGAGCTAATCTACATACTCCTGCATTACAGCATGCTATATCCAATTTTCCAAATTTTTCAACCCCATTTTTAGCTGCTTCAATCATTTGAGCTTTATCAGCAACGTTTCCTATATATGTAACTATTTCTGTATTGTATGTTTCTCTGATTTTTTCGGCTGTTTCTTCGACAATCGGATCTAAGTCAACCATTATTAATTTTGCACCATATTTCGCATATACCTGTGCAATTCCTTCACCTAAACCTAATGCAGCACCGGTTATTAGTGCAACCTTACCTTCTAATTTTTTCATTAAAATCCCCCCTCAAATTTTTATATTTAGTGTAAGTAGGAACATTCACGTATATTATAGTACTTAAAACATTATTTGTAAACGTATTTCTAAGTTTTAAGTAGCTTTAATATAATTTTGATATAAATTTTAAGAATCAATTGATAGGGATGATTGTTATTCGGCGTGATTAAAACTATGTATTTTAGGCAATTTATTTTAAGACTATTATAAATAATAATTTTCAATGAAAAAAATATAATGGTTTAGTGTTTTATGATAAAAACATAGAAAACGTTGATAAAATATGCATATTATGCTATCTGACTTTTTTATTTAGATATAAAAATATGGTGCTAAAACCTATGGATTATTAATTCATACTTAAAGTGTTTATGCGGTGTAACTAGTTTTTGTTTTTCTTCGGATAATTAGTTATAGATGTATTCGATATTTTTATTGGATATAAATTTGTAATTCCTACTTATAAAATTATGGCAGAAATGTGATAAAATGTTAATGCCAATATTGTTACATTTTTTTTATAATTAAAAGCAGACAGATTTCAAAATTTTCCATGTTTTGTCCGTAAAATTTTGAATATTTTGAAGAAAATAGCAGACAAAAAGCCTTTATTCGGCATTTTTGTCCGTAAATTTTAAGTAGGAATGTGAATTGCTTCGATAAAAGCAGATGAAATTAATGAAATTGAACATTTCATCCGTAAAATAGTCAAAAATAGGGATGAAATTTTTTAGTGCTGATTTAATGAAAAATTATATACATCAAAAAGCTTAGGTGTTACTTCTTTTAGATGTTTTTGAAAATTTAACAGTTGAAGAAGTAAATAACAAAACAACTGAAGTAATTGGAAAAGATTATAAAGTAGTTAAAACGGATATATCGGATGATGGAAAAACAATAATAATAAGTGTAGTAAAAGTTGTTGTTGAAAAACCAGAGGAACCAAAGAAACCGGAAGAACCAAAGAAACCACATGTAGACAATCCTGAAACAGGAGATGCATTTAATCCAAGCGTATATGCAGGTATTATGTCCGTTGTGGGAGGTTTATTAACATTCCTTGGAATAAAAAAAGAAAAGAAGATTAAAAAATAAGTAAGAAAAATTTTTAATCACAATATGAGATTAAAAATAGGTTAACTAAAAAAATAACGATATTTTATTTATACATCAAATGATTAAAAAGTAAGAATTTAATTAATATTCTTAAAAAAATATTATTCTATAAATATAGATACATATATAATTAAGAGGTATTTAATTTAGTTTTTTAGTCAAATACTAACAATACAAGTAGCATTGGCAAAGAATTAAAGTAACACATAGAGAGAATTAGAGTGTAAAAATTCTAATTCTCTTTTGTATTCATACAAGAAAAAATAAGTTTTTTACCATTTCAATCTTTGTTTAGTTTAAAGTTTTTCAAAGCTTTTTGACAAAGTGAATTTATCTGCCAACACTATTTGTTCACTATGGTTATTTATTGTAGAATTCTATAATATAAAATAGCTTAAATATAATTAGATAAGATTTAAATACAAGTAAAAATAATATATAAAAAGCTATAATTAGCCTAATAAAAAATAAGTGGGACAAACAAGTACCAGCCTAATTATTGATAATAAAAAAATAATAATTTAACATAGTATATATTAAATTATAAATTTTAATTAAGTATTAATCTTAGAAAATGAACTAAAAAATATATTGAAGAAAATGGATTTATACAAAAAACACCAGTATATACAGTAACAATAACAGATTTAAGTAAAATAAAAACGATAGATGAGTTAGAAAAAGTAGAAATAGACATATATGTTGGAGTTGAAAGAAAAAATTAAAACTACAACATTTATAAAATTTTATTATGGTATTAAATGCAGTTGTTCAGGTCGACATGATTAATTGCTTAATATAAAAATATAATTTAAAAGAGAGGTATATTATGGTAAATAATACATTTGTAGAATTAAATAATTTTGAAACAGAAAATCTGGATGGGGGAAAAAACATAGCAAATGTTATTGGTGGAACAGCCGGGATAGTTGGTATTGCATGGGCACCAGTTGTTGCTTTAACTCTAGGACCGGTAGCAGGTGTTGGAGTAGGAGTTGCAGGAATAGGAGCACTTATAAATTTAATTAGTAAATAGGAGGGGGAATATGGTAGAGTTAAAAAGTAGTGAATTATATATAGTTAATGGTGGAGATAATTTAGGGAATGGATTTTTACTTGTTGGAACTATTATTGCATCAATCGGGACAGGTGGGGTTCCAGGAATTTTAATTGGTGCAGGGATAAGGATAGCTGGATATTTAAGCACTTTTGAATAAATAAGGATTGTTTATGATTTTGGAAAATAAAAAATATTATGGGTATTATAAGAAAAATCTGAAACAATTAATTAGACCTATATTATTTATATTAGGTTTATTTATCATATTTCTTTATGCTAAGTACATTGGAGAATTCAAACATAGAAATATATATATTTTTTTAATGGAAATTTTTTTAGTTACTTTTTTATATGATATGTTTTGGAAAATTTTTAAAAATAATAAAACGAACTATATCATATCAGATTCAAGTAAAAAGTCAATAAAAATGTTTAAGAAATTGATAGCTTTAGCTTATATCTTGTTGATATCAGTATTTGTTTTAAGTTTAATTTATAAAATAGAAAACAATATTTTTACACTAATAGTCATATTTACATTTGCACCAGCTGCTATTTACTTTCAATTACTAATAGTTATTTTTTTTGACGAATATTATTATTCTGGAGAATATAAAATATTTTATAAAGAAATAGATAGATTAAAAATTCTAAAAGAAGTAAGTTCAACTGATGGTTTAGCAGTATATTTTGAACTAAAAAAAGGGAATGAAGTAATAGGATATGATAAAATGATGCTTGATAATTTTTTGTTATTAAAATCTAAAATTGAAGAAAATAATAAAAAAATTTAGCAAATGAGTAGCATGAAGTATATATTATATACTAAGTTGCAAATTTGTGTTTTCCCAAAAATTTGTACTATCTATACGCTATCATGGGCATTTCATAATTCTGTATATGTGATTGTTAAAGATAAAAGTAAATAATAACAACATACTTAGTTTATATTTAAAAAAATTAATATAAGAGAAATGTTAAAAAATAGAGTACAGAGGTATTTTTGATTTAATAAATGAAGAAATTTATAAAATCACAGTCTAATTATATTAAGATAGTTGGTGATTAATAATTGCGTTATTTTATATAAGTTTGGATATATTTTAGAAAAGTTTTTGCAAATATATAAATTATAAAATAAATAATAATTTATACATAATAGCCTCATATAAAAGTGAGGCTATTATAATACAAAAAAATAGATATCATAAAATTTAAAATGGGACAAACAAGTACCATCCCAAGTATTGACAAAAGAAAAATAATCATCTATCATACAATTATAAAATAAAAAAAATTATATTTATTCCATATTTAATGAATCAGAATATATGTGACAACAAATTTAAATTAAAGGAAAGACATATGATTTTAGAAAATCAAAAATTTCAGGCAACTAATGTTTTGAGTTTTAGGGCAAAAATGACAGTTGATGACTTTAATAATAAAATATTAGAATTACAAAATTACATAAAAAAAAATAACTTACAAGAGATAGGGCATAAATTTTCTACTGTATATTTATTTGATAGTTCGATTATAGATATGGAAGTATTTGTTCCGGTAGATAGAAAAATAGATGTAAGAGATAACTATAATTTTATCGAAGAGTTTACTTTAGAAAATGCACTAAAATATAAAATGGTAGGAAATCCAAATAAAAGTCAAGATGCATTTAATAAACTAAAAAATTATATTGAAGAAAATGGATTTATACAAAAAACACCAGTATATACAGTAACAATAACAGATTTAAGTAAAATAAAAACGATAGATGAGTTAGAAAAAGTAGAAATAGACATATATGTTGGAGTTGAAAGAAAAAATTAAAACTACAACATTTATAAAATTTTATTATGGTATTAAATGCAGTTGTTCAGGTCGACATGATTAATTGCTTAATATAAAAATATAAAATAAGGAGATAATAATATGGAAAACAAAAATTTTGTGGAATTGAAGGAGAATGCTTTATTCGAAGTTCAAGGTGGAGAAGTTGTAACTGCAATAGTAGGTTTTGTAATAATAGGTTTTTTACTTGGGAACGTAAGAGGTTGTGCAGCTGAAGATAAAAAGAATGGGTATAAATAAGGAGAATTTTATGGAAAAGAAATCATTTGCAAATTTAACTAATGAAGAATTAGATATAGTAAATGGCGGAGGAATAGATATAAAAATTGATTTTGGAAAAATAAGTCCTTGGGAATGGGGGAATCAATTTGGTAGAGATGTTTTATATCCTTACATTTGGAGACCTATAAGTCGTTTATGGAGAAAATAAAAAAAAGTAATTTATTAGTACTAATGTTAGTATTTATTGACCAATTTAGCAAAATTATTGTAAATACTTTTTTAAAAAATAATTCTTTTAGAATATTTGGTGGAAAAATAGGATTTGATTTATATTTAAATAAAGATTATATGTCTGTTTTTAATCATGATTTAAATCTTAATTTAAGCATGTTTACATTAATTATAATAAATATTTTTATCTTGGTATTTTTAGTTACTTCCTATACATATGTACTAAAAAATAAAGGATTAAATAATTTATTGAGAATTTTATTACTTATATCGATAGCTGGAGCTATATGTTCTTTAATTGACAAAATCTTTTGGGGAGGTAGTTTAGATTTTATAGTATTCTTTGGTTATATAATTGATCTTAAAGATATTATGCTTTATATTGGATTGGTATTATTTTATATAATCTATTTATTTAAGTACGAGATAAAAAAAATAGATTTGAATGAAATTCAATCCTTGAGTATTAAGGGTTATTTTCAATATCTTAGAAATATATTTTAAAAAATAAAATTAAAGACGCTTTTTTATCTTAAAGATTTAAAGCGTTTTTAATTTGTAGATTAAAAATAATTATTTGAACTAAATAAACTTTTTCAAGATAAGACTTCAGAAAATTGGTAAAAAACTTTCTTCCCTATAGATGGAAAAAAGAATGTTGATAATTAAATTAGTACAAGGTTAGGATAGTTTACACAAAACGTTTGATACTACCATTATTATAAGTTTAAATTAATTTATGAATAATTTTTAGTGGTTAGAATTATTACTTTAAATTATCTATAAAAAATCAAGTACTCTATTTAAACGGAGAAATGAACATGAAATATTACTGTATTAAACAACATGATATAACTGATTGTGGAGCAGCATGTTTGGCAACAATCAGTAAACAAAATGGATATAAAATTGGAATTACAAAAATAAGAGAAGTTGCAGGCACTGATAAACAAGGTACAAATGCATATGGAATTATAAAAGCAGCTGAACAATTAGGTTTTAGTGCTAAGGGAGTTAAAGGAAATAAAGAAGCTTTCTTTACAGAGTTTCCACTCCCATGTATTGCTCATGTAGTAGTAAATGGAAGTTTACTGCATTATGTTGTTATTCACAAAATAACAAAAAAACAAGTAATAATTGCAGACCCTGGTAGTGGTATAGTTAAACTTAGACCGGAAGAATTTTTTGGTGAGGTTTATGAAAATGGGAAACCACCTAAATA
Source organism: Helcococcus sp. KG196 (assembly GCF_046035495.1). Lineage (NCBI taxonomy): Bacteria > Bacillati > Bacillota > Tissierellia > Tissierellales > Peptoniphilaceae > Helcococcus > Helcococcus sp. KG196. The sequence goes on along the minus strand of NZ_JBFNFI010000017.1, from coordinate 16,152 downwards.
TCAATGGACTGGCGTTTTAATATTACTTGTAAAAAGTGAAAATTTTAAAAAGGGAGATGAAACAAAAGGATTATTTTCGAGATTTTTTAGCTTGTTAATACCACAAAAAGCCTTAATTTTTAATATTTTTATTGCATCACTTATATATACATTTTTAGGTATATTAGGAGCTTTTTATTTTAAAGAATTGTTAGATAATGTATTACCGAATGCATTATATAAAACACTTATGACATTATCTATAGGTGTTATTTTGCTAAATATATTTAAGGTATTATTAAATGCTTTTAGGACACATTTATTATTATATTTAAGTCAAAAATTAGATATAGCATTACTCTTAGGATACTACAGACATGTAATTGATTTACCTATGAACTTTTTTGGAACTAGAAAGGTAGGGGAAATTATATCCAGGTTTAATGATGCGGGAAAAGTAAGAGATGCAATATCCGGAGCTACCCTTACAATTATGATTGATACCTTGATGGCTATTGCCGGAGCTATTATATTATTTAATCAAAATTCTAAGCTATTTTTCATTACTATAATTATGATTATTTTATATGTTATTATTGTAGTTCTATTTAATAAATGGTATGAAAAATTAAACAGAAATCAGATGGAAGATAATGCACAGCTTACATCGTATATGGTAGAGTCGTTAAATGGTATTCAAACTGTAAAAGCATATAATTCTGAAAGAAAAGTTAAGCAAGAAACAGAAACTAAATTTATTAAGTTATTAAAAAGTGTATTTAACTTAAGCTGGGTAAGTAATTTTCAAACATCATTAAAAACATTTGTTGAATTAATAGGTGGAGTTGTTATTATTTGGGTTGGAGGAATTAGTGTAATTAATGGGGAAATGACAATAGGTTCATTGATTACATTTAACTCACTTTTAGTATATTTTTTAGATCCTGTGAAAAATTTAGTTAATCTACAACCACAAATGCAAACTGCTGTAGTTGCTGCTGATAGACTTGGGGAAATATTAGATTTGGAAGCTGAAAAAACAGAAAAAGAATATAAAAAGTTAAAACCTGATAGTTTATCTGGAGATATAGAAATAAAAAATGTTAATTTTAGATATGGCACAAGAAAGTTAGTATTAGAAAATATAAATATTGATATTAAAAAAGGACAAAAGATTGCATTTGTTGGAGAAAGTGGTTCAGGAAAAACTACTTTGTCTAAATTATTATTAAATTTATATGAGTCTGAATCAGGAGATATTTTAATAAATGGAAATAATATAAAGGATATACAGTTAGAAAAATTAAGAGAAAAAATAGCCTATATACCACAAGAAACATTTTTATTCAGTGGAAGTATTTTAGAAAACCTTGCATTAGGATTAGACACTTATACATTAGAAGATATATATAAGGCATCAAAAATGGCACAAGCTCATGATTTTATAAATGAGTTACCACTTAGATATGAAACTAGACTTGAAGAAAATGGCTCTAATTTATCTGGAGGACAAAGGCAAAGACTTGCAATAGCTAGAGCTATGTTAAAAAATCCTGATATATTAATTTTAGATGAGGCTACAAGTAATCTAGATTCTATTACAGAAAAAGCACTGGATAGGACAATTCATGAGTTTGCAAAAGATATTACAACAATTTTTATTGCTCATAGATTAAGCACTATAAAAGATAGTGATATGATATATGTATTTGAAAAAGGAAAAATAATTGAGAGAGGAACTCATGAAGAACTAATAAAACTTGGTGGAAAATATTCTGAATTATCTAAACAACAGTCTTTAGAGCTTGAAGGAAGAGAGGAGGATTTATAATGAAACCTATAATAATTGATACGGATAAAATGTCAGATAGTACAGAGGTTTATAATTCAAAACCAAATCCTTTTCTAATATATTTTATTTATTTCGTATTGCTTATGATTTTAATAGCATTTGGATGGATGTATTTCTTAAAAATAGATGTAGTTGTAAAGGCAAATGGAATTTTTAGAAGTAGTGTTGAGCAAACAGAGTTAAGTAGTGAAATAAGTGGAAAAGTTGTTAAAGTTGATATGTCAGAAGGAAAATATGTAAAAAAAGGAAATGTTTTAATTGCATTAGATTCATCTTCTATTGATAAAAATATTAATGATAGAAAAAGTATAGGAGATGATATCGAAAAGAGATTGGAAATATTAAAAGCCTATGAAAAATATTTAAATGGAGATATAAATTCATTAGACGAGTATAAAAATAATAAATATTATGATGAATTTATTAATAAAAAGAAGTTATTGGAACTAAGTATAAAAAATAATAAAGATAATAGTGTTGAAAATACTAAATCTCAACATAAATCTGAAGTAAATACTCTTAAAAATGAAAATGAAAAAAATAATTTTGAAATAACAAATTTAAGAAAAGTGCAGAAAAATATAGAAAATGGAGTTAATAAATTTGATAAATCGCAAATTTATTACTATAGTATTGTAAATAGGTATTTATCAAATTATAACTCAAATAAAATTAATTTTGATAATAAAATTTCTTTATTAAATGATGAAATTAAAAGTTTAGAAAATCAAAAGTTAAATTTAGAGAACAATGACAATATTTATGAGATAGATAAAAAAATAAATAGTTTAAATGAAAATATCAAAAATATAAAAAATGAAAAAGAAATTTTATTAAAAAATTTAAAAATTGAACAAATTGCAGCTATTGAAGAACAAATAAAAATTTTAGAAAATAAAAATGACTCATTAAATTCAAGAAAAATATTATTAAGTGAACAAATAAATCAGATAGATAATTCTGAAAGAAAAGATTTAAAGGAAATTAGTAAATTAAGCGAATTAAAAAATATATCACAAGAGATTTTATCATATGAAAATAAAAATAAGGAGAATAATATACAATTAGAACAATATAATAAAGAAAAAGAAAAGTATATTATAAAAGCAAAATCATCAGGATATATTTATATTAATCAAGAATTAAAAGAAGGAAGTTTTGTAACGCAAGGAGCAAATATATGTAGAATATTATCTGAAAATTCAGGGGAATTTTTTGCTGAAATTTATGTTGAAAATAAAGATATAGGTAAAATTAATAATTCACAAAACATAAAATTGGAGATTCCGTCATATCCATCACAGGAATATGGATATTTTGAGGGGGAAATAAATTATGTATCAAAAGATGTAAAATTTGATAAAAATTCTGGAAAATCTTATTATTTAATAAGAGTCAATTTTAAAAACGAAGATTTAATAAGTAAAAATATTAAACTTATAAATGGCATGTTTGTTAAATCTAACATAATTTTGGAGCAAAAAAATATTTTGTTATATATTCTTAATAAATTAAATTTTTTTGATTAATAACGATAATGATTGATGTTATAATTGAAATAAATTATTATATAATTATATAGTACTAAAGGGAGTGTTTTATGATGGAAGAACAGAATTTTAGAATATATATAAAAAATTTAAGAATGCAAAACAATCTATCAATAACCGAAGCTGCAAAGTTAGCATATATGAATAGAAAGACTTTATCTAGGCTGGAAGATGGAAATACAAAAATATCTATAGATAATTTAATTGCTTTATCAGCTGTTTATAAGAAAGACTTAATTCAAAAATATAATGATTACATGCATTATGTTGATGATGAAATTATGGAAAAAATGAATATTATTGAAAATAAATTGGTAGATATGGAATATAACGATTTATTAGATGATTTAAAAATTTTTGAAAAATTTTTAAATAAAAATTTGTATATTATTCAATATTATAATTTTATAAAAGGAGTTTATTATTTAAGATCTAAAGAAAAAAATATAGATTTAGCATATAAATTATTTTTAGAAGTATTAACCACAAGTAACAAAAATTTTAATTTAGATAATTATTTAAATTTTAAATATTCAATATTGGAATTTAGATGTCTAAAGGAGATAGCAATTTGTTTTGAAATTAAAAAAAATAAAAAAAAATATCAAGATATAATATATTTTTGTAATAAAAATGTTATACCTATTTCAAACACATATTTTTCTATAAAATTAAATTATATAATAATTCAATTAAACAAAAATAAATTCTTAGAATGTATAAATGAAATCGAAGATTGTATATGCAAGATGAACAAATATTCATACCGTGATTATTTACCTTATTTTTATTATCTGAAATATCAGGTTTATGATAAAATGAATGATAAACAAAATGCAGCTAAATCCTTAGATAATGCAATTTCAGCATGTGATTTGTTTAATAAATTAAATTTGAAAAAAATAATATTTAAGAAACATGGTATTTAATAATAAAAAAAATAAAAAGTTGTTTCAAAATCAAATAATAAGGCAAATACAAAAAGTTGGAATTAAATTTAAGATTATTTGACAAATACCCAAAGGGCAAAAGTGGTGCAGGATGGTATGGTGCATTAGGAATGCTTGGAGAAGGAATCACATTACTTGGTAAATTGAAGAAGTAAGATAAAAAATGATTAGGAGGCTAAAATGGAACTATTATTGGAAGAGGATTTATTACTTATAGAAGGTGGTAAAAATTGGTTGTATATTATAGGTGGAACTATAACTGCTGTAGCAGGAGTAGCAGGAACCGTATTAGGACCTGAACTCGGATCAAAAGGTCTTGGAGTTGCGGGAGTAATAGGTGGTGTAACTACCGTGATTGAGGGATGGAATGCTGATTAAATATTACATAAGTTGAATAGAGGTAATTATGAAAATAAAGAATGTATATAAGACTAATGTAGTATTTGCTTGTATTTATTTTACAGTAGTTTCTTTAAGTACAGTAGGAGCTGCTTTAACTGGAAACATTAATTCTAACAATTTAGAAATAAGAACGATTTTTTGTTTTATATTTTCAGCAATCATGTTATTTATAAGTTTAGAAAATTATAAAAATCAAAGAAATATTTTAAATGAAAGCATAAATTCTATATTGCTTAAAATTGCAATTATATTATTTTATATTTATATTTTGTTTTCATGTGCATTTTATATTTATGAAACCATATCGACAACTATGGACGTCGGAGCTCGTCATATGGCTTTCGGGGCTTTAATTATGTTGCATGCTGTAAATAGTACTATAAAAAAGAATAATTAATTTTAAATATGTATGTATTAAGAACTATTATATTAATATTTTAATCATTAATTGCTGAAAAGATAAATCAAGTTTCTCTAAAAATAGATACAAATAATAAAAAGATTGATTTTCTTATGAAAGAGTATTTTCTGTTATTCAAAAATCATTAGAGCTACTTTACAAAAAAGATATTATGATTCTTTGCCCGAATATATCACAAAGGATAATAGAACTAGCCTTAGAAGAATTACAGGACAATGAAAAGATAAGCAGTGGTCGTTCAACAAAATATATAAAGATTTAAATTCCATGTAAAAAGTAAAACAGCTAAAATAATAAGCACTTAAAAATGAGTAAAAATTAATCTCAAAAATTTAAGTGCTTTTTTAATATCAATTACTTGACATTTACAGCATACATGAAAATCTTCTAAAAACGCGCTCTCATAGATTTGTCAAACACCCATAGGGTATGAGTGGTGAAGGATAATTTATCCACCAACACTACTTGTGCACTATGGGTATTTATTGTAGGACAATTAAACTTAAGGCATTTAAGAAACTAAGTGTTGTTTATATGTTAATCATAGATGTTTATTTTAATAACATCATTATATTTTCCTATTTTAAGATATGTTTGACAACTCTAAAAATATATTGTTTTCAATTGATAAGCACGTTTTATATATCAATATAATGTGCTATAATAATAGTGTTGATTAATCTAAATGGAGATATTATGAGTGATATTGAAATAAAAATTAAAAATTTAATAGAGCGTATTAAGGAGCTTAATTATCATTATTATACACTTGATGAACCTTTAATTTCTGATAAGGAATATGATAAATTGTATGATGAACTTAAGAAATTGGAAGAGGAAAGTGGGCTAGTTTTTGAAGATTCACCAACTCAGATTGTTGGGGATAAGGTGCTTGAAAAATTTGTAAAACATGAGCATTTGGGAAGATTGTATTCACTAGATAAGGCTCAATCTTTTGAAGAAATTGAAGATTGGATGAATAGAGCTGAAAAGTTGAGATTACAATATAATGCCGGGGCAAATGATATTCTTCCTGAAATTGAGTATATTGTAGAGCTAAAATTTGATGGACTTACAATAAATTTAACATATAAAGATGGAAAACTTGAAAATGCAGCAACTAGAGGAACTGGAGTAATTGGGGAGGAAATTTTACCACAAGTTTTAACTATTGATTCAATTCCTAGGACTATTGATTTTAAGGGTATTGTTGAAGTTTCGGGGGAGGGTGTTATGCCTTTATCATCTCTTGAAAAATATAATAATACGCATGAAGATAAGTTAAAAAATGCGAGAAATGCGGCAGCCGGGGCTTTGAGAAATCTTGATGCATCAGTTACACGAAGTAGACATTTAGAATGCTATTTATATAATATTGGATTTATTGACCAAGATGTAATAAATTCACAGGACGAAGTGTTTGAATTTCTTGTATATAACAAATTTAATACATTTCCATTTAGAAAAAAGGTTCATACTTTTCAAGAACTGGTTCAGGTAATTACAGAGATTGGAGAATATAGAAAGACGATTGATGTATTAACTGATGGAGTTGTTATTAAGATTAATGATTTTAGAACTAGGGATGTTTTGGGATATACAAATAAGTTTCCAAGATGGGCTATAGCATATAAGTTTGAAGCTGAACAGTATGTGACAAAAATTAAAGAAGTAATATGGAATGTAGGTCGTACAGGGAAAGTTACACCTGTTGCAATTTTAGAGCCTGTTGATATTGAGGGAGTTACTGTTTCAAGGGCAACATTGAATAATTTTGATGATATTCAGAGAAAAAAAGTAAAAATCGGGTCTGATGTATTGATTAGAAGATCTAATGATGTAATTCCGGAAATATTAACTGCAATAGATGAAGATAACAGCAATACTGTAGATATTGAAAAACCTCTATTTTGTCCGTATTGTCATTCAGAGCTGTTTTATGATAATGTGCATATTTACTGTCAAAATTCACTAAATTGTAAACCTCAGTTAAATGCCAGACTTACTCATTTTGCTTCAAGAGAAGCTATGAATATTGAGGGATTGTCTGAAAAGACAATTGATAAAATGATAGAAGTTCTTGATATTAGTGAAATTGATGAACTTTATGATATTACTAAAGAGGAATTATTTAAGCTTGAAGGATTTAAGGATAAAAAAGCTGATAATATTTTGGAGGCTATTGAAAAATCAAAAGAAGTTAAATTAAAATCTTTCATATATGCACTGGGAATTCCAAATGTAGGGGTAAAGACTGCATCAGATTTGGCAGATGAGTTTAAAACTTTAGATAAACTAAAAGAGGCTAAATTTGAAGATTTAATAAATGTTTCCGATATAGGAGAAATTACTGCAAATGCAATAGTTGAATTTTTCCATGACGAAAGGATAAAAAATGGATTAGATGATTTAATTTCAAAAGGGATTAAATTTATTGAAACAAGTGAAACAAAAACTGAGGAATTAAAGGATTTAGTAATGGTTGTAACAGGTACTATTGAGGGTTATAATCGAAAAGAAATAGAAGAAAAATTAAAATTGAAGGGTGCAAAAGTTACATCATCTGTATCAAAGAGTACAGATATTTTGCTTGCCGGAGAAAAGGCAGGTTCAAAATTAGCTAAGGCACAGCAAAATAATGTAAAAATTTATCAAGGTGAAGAATTAATAAAGTTTTTAGAAGGATTAGAATAATGAATGTAGAAAGATATTATAAAAAGGCATATTTGGATTTGCCAAGTGATGAATCTGAAAGAAAAATTGAAATCGAAAAGTTTGAAAAAGTTGTAAAAATGGCAGATAAATTATTAGATGTTGATACTTCTGAAATGCAAACATATGAAATTACATCAGAATTAATTTCTCCTCTTAGAGATGATGAAATTAAAGAATCAACTGATAGAGAGTTAATATTTGCAAATACACAACATAGAGAATATGGGTATTTTAAATTAGATAATATTATGGAAGATTAGGTGAAGCATGGATATTAAGACATTACACAAAAAATATAGAGATGGTGAATTTACAGTTGAATTATACATTTCAAGTCTTTATGATTTAATTGAAAAAAATAATTATAATACTTATCTTACATTAAATAAAGAAAAAGCGTTAGAAAAAGCAAAAAAATTAGATGAAAAGATTAAAAATAAAGCTGAAATAAGTGGATTATTTGGTGTTCCGGTAGCTGTTAAGGATAATATTCTTACTAAGGATTTGAGAACAACAGCATCTTCAAAATCATTAAAAGATTTTGTGCCATTTTTTGATGCGGTAATAATGGAAAGACTTAAAAGTACAGATGCAATTATAATTGGTAAGACAAATATGGACGAATATGCAATGGGTGGCTCATCAGAAACTTCGTATTTTGGGGCGACAATAAATCCATTTGACAACACCGTAACTCCCGGTGGTTCATCATCAGGCTCAGGTGCAGCACTTGCAGCTGAAGAAGCAGTAGTAGCTTTCGGTAGTGATACCGGAGGTTCTGTGAGAAATCCGGCTGACTTTTGTCACGTTATGGGATTTGCACCTACATACGGAGCAATTCCAAGATATGGAGTAATCTCAATGTCAAATAGTTTGGATAGAGTAGGGGTAATGGGTACTACAGTTTCAGATATTAGAGAATTATTTAATATTGCAAGAGGAAAATCAGAGCTTGATTTTACTTCATTAGATATTGAAGAATTTAATGGAAAAGTTGAACTGAAAGATTTAAAAATAGCCGTTATAGAATTAAAGGATGAATATAATGTAAATCCACAAATTAAAGAATTATTTGATGAAACAATTGAAAAATTGAAATCCTTAGGGGCAAACATTGATATCGTGTCATTAAATTATTTGGATTTAATTAATGATGTATATACTGTAATCATGGCGATTGAAGTAGAATCAAATATTGCTAAAATAGATGGATTAAGGTATGGACAAAGCGTAGAAAAATATGATTCAACAGAAGATTTTTATGTGAAAAATAGAACAGATAATTTTGGGGAAGAAGTTAGAAGAAGGATTGCACTTGGTAATTTCTTTGCTTCAAAAGATAATGACCAAAAATACTATAAACAAGCTATGAAAATAAGAGGTGCTGTAAGAAGTCAAATTGATAAATTATTTGAAAATTACGATGCATTAATTACACCTACAACAATTGATTTACCTAAAAAAGTAGGAGAATCAAGTGCTGATTCATATGCATCATTTGATGTAGGTATGTTTAATATGCTAACAAATTTATCTGATATTCCATCAATATCCATTCCTATGAAAGAAGGAGTATTAGGTTCAATTCAAATTGCAGGTAAGAGATATGATGATATGAGACTATTAGCAATTGCTGAAGAAGTAGAAGGAGGTTTAAAGTGAAAACAATTGTAGGTTTAGAAATACATACAGAACTTTTAACAAAAACAAAAATGTTTTGTTCATGTAAAAATGAATTCGGACAAGCTCCAAATACTTTAGTCTGCCCTGTATGTCTTGGTATTGTAGGGACATTTCCACGAATTAATAAAAAAGCACTAGAATTAGCTATTAGGGCAGGTATTGCATTTGATTGTGATATCAGACAAGTAATGAAATTTGATAGAAAAAAATATTTTTATCCGGATTTAACAAAAGGATTTCAAATTACTCAACAAGATGAGCCATTTGCAGAACACGGATTTTTAGAAATTGAATCAGGTGAAGAATTAAAGAAAATTAGAATCCAAAGAATACACGTTGAAGAAGATACAGGAAAATCAACACATACAGATGATGGAAAGACTCTTTTAGACTTTAATAGAGCAGGTGTTCCACTTATAGAGATAGTTACTGAACCTGACATTTCAAGTGCTGAAGAAGCAAGAGCGTTCTTGGAAAATCTGAGACAAAGACTTAGATATATTGAAGCATCTGATGGAAAAATGGAAGAGGGTTCATTAAGATGTGATGTTAATGTAAATATTAAGGATGATGAGGGAAATAGACACGCAATAGTTGAAGTTAAAAATCTTAATTCATTCAGAGCTGTTGAAAGGGCTATTCAATATGAAGAAAAAAGACAGGCTGAAAACTTGAAAAAAGGAATTACATCTTCAAAAGAAACAAGAAGATGGGATGAAGCATCAGGTACAACAATTCTAATGAGAAAGAAAGATGAAGAAAATGATTATAGATTTACTGTTGAATCAGATATGCCAAGAGTAAGTTTATCAGATGAATTTATTAAGGAAATTAGAGATAATTTACCGGAATTACCAAGAGCAAAGAAAGAAAGATTTATTAAAGAGTATAAATTAACTGAATATGACGCTAATGTTTTATCCAAAGATAAAGAACTTTCAATGTACTTTGAAGATTTAGTTTCTGAATTTAATGAACCTACATTAGTTTCGTCATGGATATTAACTGAAATGATGAGAAGACTTAAAGAATATGAAATTGAAATCTCACAGGTGAAATTATCTAAAGAAAATTTTGCAAAATTATTAAAATTAGTGAAAGATGGCAAAGTTTCAAATAATTCAGGGAAGAAGATATTTAGAGAAATTTTTGAATCAAATGAAGATCCGCAAAAAGTTATGGTTGAATTAGGATTGGAACAAAATAACGATTCTGATTTCTTAGTAAATCTGGTAAATGAAGTACTTAATGCAAATCCTCAATCAATCGAAGATTTTAAAGCCGGTAGGGATAGAGCATTAGGATTCTTGATGGGTCAAGTTATGAAGCAATCAAAAGGCAAAGCTAATCCACAAGAAGCAAGCAAGATGATTAAAGAGGAGTTAGAAAAACGATGAGATTAATTCTTTCAAGTTCAAATAAAGATAAAATAAAAGAAATAAAAAAAATAATCGGACACAATCATGAACTTCTTTTGAAGTCAGACCTTGATTTAGAAGATTTTGATGTTGAAGAAACAGGGAAAACTTTAAGAGAAAATGCTTATATCAAAGCAAAGGCTTTATTTGATTTAACTCATGAAAATGTAATAGCTGATGATACAGGATTATTTGTAGAAGCTTTAGGTGGCAAGCCGGGAGTTTTTACAGCAAGATTTGCAGGTGAAAATGCAACTTATGATGATAATAATGAAAAAATGCTTAAAGAATTAAGTCATTTGGAAAATTTAAATGACAGAAGAGCATATTTCATGACAATCATTTGTTTAATAACAAGAGATGGAAAAGTGCACTATGTTGAGGGTAAATTAGATGGATTCATTTCTCCTGAAAAAAGAGGGGATAATAAATTTGGATATAATCCAATATTCATTGTAAAAGATTTCAATAGAACTTTAGCACAAATGAGTGATGAGGAGAGAACATCTATAAATCACAGAAGACGAGCTATTGAGAATCTTAAATTTATCCTTGAAGAATTGGAAGCATGATATGAAAGTTTTAATTGTTTCGGATACTCATTATAGAGTAGATGCGTTTATAAGTGAACTTGATAAACATAAAGATGCTGAACTAATAATTCATTTGGGTGATATGGTCGATGATGCGATATATATTAAAAATCATACAGATATACCTGTTGAAATGGTTAGAGGTAATAACGATTATAATGCAATATATGTTCCTTATCATAATTTAATAAGATTAAAAGGTCATAGAATTCTTTTAACTCATGGCCATCTTGAAAAAGTTTATTTTGGAAATACACATTTGATATATAAAGCAAAAGAATGTGAAGCGGATATAGTAATGTATGGGCATACTCATATATTTAATAATGAAGTTATAGATGGAATAACAATTATAAATCCGGGTTCAGCAGGATATGATAGAGGTGGAGAATATGAATCATATGTTGTGATGAATATTGATGAAGAAAATGTAGAATTTGAAAGAGTAAAATTATAATTATGATCCAGATTAGGCTTGACCTTTTCTGGATTTTTACATAGGAGATATTATGTCAGATATAAAAAAATATACTATAAAAAATGACAGACTAAAATTAACAGTTTTAAATATTGGAGCGAGTATTTACGAATTACAATATAAAAATGTAAATTGTGTTTTAAGCTATGAAAATATAGAGCAATATATTGAAAATCCAATATGTTTAGGAGCTATGGTTGGTAGAGTTGCAGGAAGAATTTCAAATGCAAAATTTGAACTTAATGGAAAAATATATCAATTAGACAATAATGAGAATGATTACAGCATTCATGGTGGCTATATTAATTTAACTAAAAAGTATTGGGATTTAGTAGAAATTAGCGAAAAAGATGTAAATCCATACATTATCTTAAAAACAAAACTTAATGATGGAGACTCTGGATATCCCGGAAATATTGATATAAAAGTAAAATACATTATAGTCAATGCAACACTTAGAATAGAAATATTTGCAGTATCAGATAAGGATACAATAGTAAATATCACAAATCATGCATATTTCAATTTAAATGCAGATAAAACCAAGAGTATAAAAAATCATGAATTACGAATAAATTCAGATAAATTCTTAGCTGCTGCTGATAATTGTGTACCAATTTCAATAGAAGATGCAAAAAACACAGACTTTGATTTATTAACACCAAAATCCTTAAGTATTTTAGATAATTTAACCCATGTACAAACATTGAAATTTGGTGGATATGACCATACATTTATATTAAATGGAAATCTTCCATATGTTACCTTAAAAAATAAATCTCAAAATATTTCCATGGAAGTATACACATCATATCCTTCAGTAGTAGTATATTCTGGAAATGCAATAGGAAATAACATTAATATGATTGGCTCAAAATCCTTTAATCATCAAGGAATTTGTTTCGAAGCACAATACGAACCGGATTTTATAAATAAAGACTTTTTACCAAATTACATCTTAAGAAAAGATGAAGAATTTATGAATGTGATTGAGTTTAAATTTAATTAAAAAATCAAAAACTTCTTCTTACGCCACTAGTCCTCGGATTTCATCCTGCGGAGGTGGCTACGAAGAAGTTTTTGATTTTTTATTATTATGTATGTTGGTGATAATATAAAAATGAATAAAAATATATTGACATAAAAAGTTGAATGTATTATCCTTTTAGTAAAAGTTAACGTTTTCTTTTAGTTTTATAAATGATGAATTATATGATTAAAGTTAGTATTTATAACTATAGATTAAATATTAAAATAAATATATATAAGAAAGGAAATAAAATTATAAAAAAAATTTTAATCTTGCATTAGTTTTTTCATTATTAGTTATAATGGAAAGTGTGTCATTTGCATCTGTAATGACTTTATGGCAGGCAACATCAACTACACATGTTAAAAGTGAGCATCCAGATCATTTTTTTGCTGATACTTATTATGGTACAGCTTCAGTAAGGGGAGCGGATAGAGTAAAAGAGAATCATGTGATTTATTGTTATAATTGGACAAAAATCACATATGATGTTCAAGGCGATAAATATTCTACTACTGCAAATTCTTATGGAAAAGATAATACAAATCAAGTTGTAAGAGAAATTACTGTAAAAGATAAATGGAACTATGGACCAAAAACAGGAGTTTATTATGATTATTCAGAATCTACTCTAGGAAGCTATTTTTCTTTTAGAAGTGCATTATCAGATGATAAAAATGAAATTATAAGAAGTGGACAACTTATTGATAATAAATCAATTATAGAAAATGTTGAAATATTAAATGAAGGGAAAGATATTCTTAAAAATAAATAACTTAATTGTGAGAAGATTATGAAGTATGATAGAAAAATTTATTTTTTTATTTTCATTGTTAATATAGCTTTATTGATGGGATTAAATTATTTAGTAAGTTCTGTAGGACAAAATAATAAATATAATTTGCCTATTAATTATTTAGAGTTTGAAAAAGTTAAACAAACAGGATTTAATTTAGATAAGTTTAAGGAGATGAACAATATTATAATTAGTGAAACTACTAATGATAATATAATAGGTATATATGATCCGAATTATAAATATTATGTAAATTCTACTAAAATAATTAACCCCTTTGTTTATAGATATTTTTCAAATGATGATTATATGAATAATAAAGATGTAGCTATATATATAGGTTCAATTGATGATATTCTTAGGAAATCTAATTTTGATTTTAAGAGTATCGGTAAAAGATATAATACTGAAATTATAAATTATTTTGATTTTAAGTCTGATATTTATGAATATCCAGTTATATTAGTTAAAAATTTATTTTCAATTAAACCAGAGCAAATAACAAAAATTTTTATATCAAGTGATAAGGAAAATAAAATTAATTATGAATTAATAAGTAAGACACTAGGAGATAATTTTAAATTAATAGAAAGAAGTGATACAAAGACAATAAAGGATGCTATTAGTTTGATTATAAATGGAAGATTGTATGAAAAAATAATTGCATCAAGTTTGATTTCAGTAGTACTAATCTTAATAATAAGTATTACAATGTACATAAAGAACGATTATTTTGATGTATATGTTAGTAAAATATTTGGTGCTAATAAAATGAATTATATGTTGAATTTTATCAAAATAAATATAATTAAACTTGTGTCTACTGTATTTATTTCTAGTTTTACTATTGTAATGTATCTAAAATTTATAAATCATATGAATTTAAACATGAATATTATTATATATGAAAATTTGGTGTTATTATTGTTAATATTGATAATATCTTTATTAAATATAAATCATATATTTAATTCCAGTTCTAATTATGAGGTTTATTTATGATCTATAACATTTTTCAGTTAGGATTAAGAGACGTAAAAAACAATATAAAAAAAATATTTGTTTTTAATATTATAATTTTACTAATTACTGTACCTATAATAAGTTCAATTGATTCTACAGTAAGAATTTTATTTAATTCTGATAATAAAGTAGCAAATAAAGTAGTTGAAAAAAATTTAGTACCAATATCTTTTGAAAATATAAGTGATAATATGAAATATAGGCTTTTTGATTACTATAAAAATTATACTAAAACATACTATAGAAGCCATTATTTTTCAAAAATATTTAATCAAGATATTATATACATAGATGGCAGAAGTGATAAATTATTAAAAAATAAAGGATATCTTTTATCACAAAAGTATATCACCTCAAATTTTATTGAAAGAGTAGAAAATAAAATTATATATGATAATATCTTAAGTTTTATAAATATTTCAGATGATTTAAAATTATCAAATACATATATATTTGAGATTACTAATAATTCAAAAATATTAGAATCTTTCAAAAAAATGAATAAGAGTGAGTTATTTGAAATGATAAATAATACAAAAACTAGTAATTTAGATTTAATGTTAAAATTGAAAGGAATATTTAAGAATAGTTTTGTAGAATTGGAAGTAAATGATAACATTAAAAACAAGGAGATTAAGTTTATTTTTGAATATATACATTTATATAATATTTTAATTTTTGTATTATTAATTTTTAGTTTATATTATTTTTATGAAGAAATATTTGTTAAATTAAGAAAAGAATATAAGGTGCACTATATTTCTGGTTCATCTTTAAAATTAATTTTTATTAGAAATTTTTTCATTGACATTAGTATTATTCTAAATAATTTTATATTATTAAATATTTTAAATAGATTTTATATAAATAATATATTTTATATAATAATTACTATTTCGTTAATTTATATGATAGTATTTTTTTTTAATAATATCATATTTTTCAAAAAAATAAAAAATTTAATTTTTAGTTGAGGACAAAATGATTAACATATTGATTTCAAAAAAAGAGTATGAAAATAATAATATATTAATTTTAGAAAATACAAGTATTAAAATTAATAAAGGAGATAAAATTTTATTAGAAGGGGAAAATGGTTCTGGAAAAACGACTACATTAAATATAATTGGTTTATTAGATAGTACTTTTAGGACTTGACCCTAATGCTAAAAACATTTACAGGTATTTTAAGAAAAAATATTACCTGTAAATATTAATGCCAAAAAAATTTACAGGTGTCCGAGAAAAAGTATTACCTGTAA
>NZ_JBFNFI010000016.1:0-46324 GCF_046035495.1 Helcococcus sp. KG196 | reverse complement strand
GAGATAGGGAAAGAGAGTGGAAAGCATAACGAAGAAAGGAGAAAATCCATGTCGCAATTGATGGATAAAATACTCAGTAGGGACAATATGCTAAAAGCCCTTGTAAAGGTTAAAGCAAATAAGGGGGCAGGAGGAATTGATGGAATCTCAACAGAGGAAATTGACCTATACCTAAAAGAAAGCTGGGTAAAAATCCTAGACAAAATCCGAACAAGAAGGTACAAGCCTAAACCGGTGAAAAGGGTAGAAATACCAAAGCCAGATGGAGGAGTGCAAAATTTGGGAATACCAACAGTGGTAGACCGTGTCATAGAACAGGCTATTGCACAAGTAATTACACCAATAGCAGAAGCACAATTCAGTGAATATAGCTATGGATTTAGACCTAATCGTAGAGCACAACAGGCAATCGTAAAACTGCTTGAATATTTCAATGACGGATACACATACATTGTGGATATTGACCTAGAGAAGTTTTTCGATAATGTACCACAGGACAAGCTTATGACGCTTATTCACAAGCTCATAAACGATTCTGATACATAATCTATCATAAGGAAATACCTTAATGCAGGAGTGATGATTGAGGGAAGATATGAGGATACTAACAAGGGAACGCCACAGGGCGGAAACCTATCGCCATTGCTAAGCAACATTATCCTAAACGAACTTGACAATTAGATTGAAGCAAGGAGACTTCATTTCGTTAGATATGCAGATGACTGTGTCATAGCAGTAGGAAGCAGTGCTGCTGCCAATAGAGTAATGAGCATTATGACGAAATGGATAGAGAAAAAGCTAGGACTTAAAGTGAATATGACTAAGTCAAAAGTAACGAAACCTAGCAAGCTTAAATATCTTGGGTTTTGGTTTTGGAAGAGTAAAGATGGCTGGAAAGCCAGACCGCACCAAGACTCTGTGAGAAGGTTTGAAAGGGAGCTTAAACAACTTACAAGTAGAAGTTGGTCAGTAAGTATGGATTACAGGATAGAAAAGTTTAATCAGGTAACTAGGGGATGGATAAACTATTTTAGGATAGGTAGTATGAAAACAGCCATGACAAGAATAGATGAACACCTAATGACACGAATGAGGATAGTCATATGGAAACAATGGAAGAAGTCTGCCAAAAGATATTGGGGACTTCGTAAGCTAGGAGTACCAGAGTGGATGGCAAAGAAATCCTAGTAAAGCGAGGACTTCTAAGTTGCTTGGATTATTATTTGAATTGAACCGCCGTATGCCGAACGGCACATACGGTGGTGTGAGAGGGGCTACGAGTTAGTCCCTACTTGATTTTTTATTAAATTTTTGTAATTTAAAGGCTATTTTTTATTTTGCAACAGCCCCTTTTTTTATTTTTATTTTTACTAAAATGTAATTTATTTGTAACTTTTTCAAAAAAATGGTATAATATTTAAGAATAAAGTTTATAGGAGTATATAATGTGTTTAATAAATAGGGTAAAGAATATTATATTTTTATTATTAATATTTACTGTTTCATCTCTAATGCTTTTAGTAACTGATAATATTGTTAGTGCTTCAACTGATAATTTTGTTAAGGATGATACTGGAAATATAAAATATATATTAGAAGGACAAATTCAGTATAATTGGAAATACATAGATGGAAGTTGGTATTATTTTGACTCCGATACCGGAAACATGAAATATGGTTGGCAAAAAATATCAGATAAATGGTATTATTTAGATGAAGAAAGTGGTCAAATGCATACTTCTTGGTCGAAAATAAATGATGATTGGTATTTTTTAGATAGAGAAAATGGAGATATGAAGACCGGCTGGAAAAAAATAAATAATAAATGGTACTTTTTAGATAGAAAAAATGGAGATATGAAGACCGGTTGGGAAAAAATAAATAATAAATGGTACTTTTTAGATAGAGAAAATGGAGATATGAAGACCGGTTGGGAAAAAGTCGATGGTAAATGGTATTTTTTAGACAGAAAAGACGGGGATATGAAGACCGGTTGGAAAGAAATAGATGATAAATGGTACTTTTTAGACAGAGAAAATGGAGACATGAAAACCGGATGGCTTAATTTAGGAAGCAAACAATATTATTTGGATCCAATAAATGGGGATATGAAATCCGGAACTTTCTTAGTAGAAGGTGTTAAATATAGTACTACATCTAATGGAAATATAATTTTTGAGGATATTAAAGAAATTGGAAATCAAAAATTATCTATTAATGAAATGATAGCAATATTCAAAAATAATAAAACTAAAATAGAAGCTGTAGACATTTCTGAATGGAATGGGGATTCCATTTATTGGGATGAATTAAAATCTAAGGGTATAAAAGCTGTTATTGTAAGAGGTGGATATAGCACAGATGAAGATAGAAATGCAAGAAGAAATATAAGAGAAGCATTGCAAAAGGGATTTAATGTTGGAGCATACTGGGCAATGTATCCTTTAAATAAGGAAGAAGCGAGAAAAGAAGCGGAAGCATTTAATAATTTAATGAAAGAATTTAAGGGACGCATAGAACTTCCATTATTTGCTGATTTTGAGTATTTTAGTGATAATTATGCAAATGGAAAAGGTGTAACATTTACTAGAGAAACACGTACAGATGTTGTTGTTGAATTTTTGGAAACTTTAAAAAATTATGGTTGGTATGTTGGAAACTATACAAATGTTGATTATGCAGAAAATTATTTTGATTATACAAGATTAGAAAAATATGATATTTGGTTAGCAGACTGGAGAACAGAACCCTCTAGAAAGTGGTTGGAAAAATCAGGAATGCATCAATATTCTTCAAGTGGGGAAGCTGTTGGTAACGGTTCAAAAACAACAGATATGAATCATATATTTTATGACTACCCATCTATTATTAAAAATTTAGGATTTAATGGATTTATAGCAACATATAAATTGCCAAAATTACCTGAAAAAATTGAAAAACCTATAGATGATGTTAAAAGAAAAATTGTTAAAAAGTCAATAGATACTATTGCAAGAGAAGTTTTGGATGGTAAATGGGGATATGGAGATGATAGAAAAAACAGACTTGAAGAAGCCGGTTACAACTATTATGATGTTCAAAAGAGAGTTAATGAAATTTTAGGATATTAGTAAATAAAAAACGATTCTGAATAAATTTTGTTTATGAAAATCCTCCTGATTAGGGTAATATAAAAATAATCAGGAGGATTTTTTTGTGAATAAAATTATCATAAATAAAAAGGCTTTAATTTTTATTTTATGGGGGTTAGAGTCTATTTTATAAATTAATATGGCTTAAAACTTCTATAATTTCTTCCATCCTCATAGATCTTGAGGCCTTTACTAAAACAAGTGAATTTTTTGTTATTAAAAATTTAGCTTTATCAATCAATTTATCTTTTGTATCAAAGTAAAATACACGATTACCATAAAAGTTTTTAATAGCCTCATTGTAAATATTTTTACTTAACTTTCCATAAAGCAGTAAATAGTCAACATTTTCAGGAGATATTTCTCTACCTATTTCTTTATGAAGTTCTACTTCATTATCTCCAAGTTCAAGCATATCACCTAAGATTGCTATTTTCCTTGAGTATCCTGTAAGTAAATTAGCAGTTTCCAAAGCACTTCTTAGTGATTGAGGATTTGATTTGTAACTATCATTTAATATATCAAAACCATTGCAAGCAATAAGCTCTGATCTCATCTTTGTAATTTCTTTTTTTCCTAATGCATCAATGATTACTTGTCTATCTATATTAAAAAGTTTTCCTATAATAATTGCAATTGTTGAATTCAATACTTGATGTGTACCAATTAGTGGAATATTAAATACATATCCATTTATGCTAAATACACTTCCATTTTTATTTGACTCAATAATTTTAATTACAAAATCTGAATCTTTTCTAGTTCCAAAGCTAATAGTTTTTTGTTTAATATTAAGAGATTTTACCTTTTCTCTTAAAATGCCATCATCATTATTGTATATGAAAATACCATCATCTTTTAATCCATCAATTATGTGAAGTTTTTCATCTGCGATGTTTTCTCTTGTTTTTAGTTGTTCTAAATGAGAATCTCCAATATTTGTAATGATTGCAATATTTGGTTTTGCCATGTTTGAAAGTACTTCAATTTGTCCAAAACCGTCCGTTCCCATCTCTACAACCCCAACATCGGTATGCTTATCAAATCTTAATAGTGTTCTTGGAACCCCAATGTGATTATTTAGGTTTCCAATAGTTTTTTTTACTATTAAATCTTTTTCAAGTACACTCGCTATTAAATCTTTAGTAGTTGTTTTACCATTTGATCCGGTAATAGCAATTATTTTTAATTTTTCTAATTTTTTTACATAATTTGCTGCTAAATTTATAAATGCTTGATTTGTGTTTTTGACCCAAATTACGGGTTTATTATTTGGATTATCATACTCTCCATATTTTGAAAAAGTTGCAGAAGCACCTTTATTAAAAGCCTCATCAATAAATACATGTCCATCGAATTTTTCCCCGATTATTGGCATATACATATCATCTTGTTCAATTGTTCTTGTATCTATAGAAATTAAATCAATATTTATATCATTAAATTTTTTGTCGTTTAATTTTCCGTTGCAAAGAGAAGCTATTTCATTTAATTTTAAATTAAGCATTTTTTGACTCCTCTATAGCAAGATTAATTAGAACATCTAAAAATTGAGAGTAAGTTGTACCATTAGTAACTTCCCATAATCCTGCAGATAATGAAGTTGGTGTCATGCCAGGAAATGAATTTATTTCATTGACGTAAAAATTATGATTTTCATCCATAAATATATCTACTCTGGCAAATCCTTTACATCCGGTAACAATATAAGCATCAATTGCCAATTCTCTAACTTTATCCTCATCAGATTTAGGTAATTTATGAGGAACATTTCTAACTAAATTTTTATCTAAATATTTAGCTGTATAATCAAAAAGAGCTCTTTCTGTATAATAAGAACCTGGAAGAGATGCTTTTGGTGAATCATTTCCAATTACAGAAATCTCCAATTCAATACCTATTTTTTCTTCTTCAACAAGGACTTTATTATCATATTTAAATGCTTCTTCTATTGCTTCTATAATGTTATCTCTATTTGCTTTTGAAACCCCAATTGAAGAGCCGTTGCTTGCAGGTTTTACATATACATTTTCTCCACATGTATCAAAAATATTTGATATTAGGGAAGACTTGTCTTCATCTCTTTGATATCTATTTTTTGTAACTAAATAGTATTTTGCTTGAGGAATATTATTTAATTCAAAGATATCATTTGTAATAGATTTATCGAAACAAATAGCTGATGATGCAATTCCGTTTCCTACATAATTTAGTCCTAAAGTTTGTAAAAATCCTTGAATTTGACCGTCTTCACCAGTTGTGCCGTGAATACAAGGAATAATCATAGGATTATCCAATTTATTTATAAAGTTCAAAAACTCTATAATTGATTCTTTTTTGTTTAATGTTGTATTAGTTTTTATATCTTCTGAATCTATAATATCTTCAGTATATGCACCAATAGGTACAAATTTTCCTTCTTTAGTAATATAAGTATAACTTACGTTATATTTTTCTTTATCTAGATGGTTAATAATAGATCTTGCAGATCTAAGAGAAATGTCGTGTTCGCTACTTTCGCCACCGCATAGAATATGAATATCCACTTTTTCCCCCTAAAAATTTTCATAATATATAAATATACTATAAAAGAGGTAATTAGGCAACTATGCCCAATTTCCATCTTTAAATACTTGTACTTCTGTACCGTCTTTTTTCTTTCCTATTATATTTAAATCTTTTGTTCCTACCATGAAATCAACGTGAATGATTGATTGGTTTACGCTATTTTTTTCTAATTCTTCAGCAGTCATATCATTTCCGCCTTTAATAGTTGTAGGATATGCAGCACCTAAGGCTAAGTGACATGAAGCATTTTCGTCAAATAAGGTATTAAAGAATAATATATTTGAATTTGAGATAGGGCTATCAAAAGGAACTAAAGCAACTTCACCTAATCTTCTAGATCTATCTTCATCTTGGTTTAATAATTCTTCTAAAGCTTGTTTTCCAACTTTAGCATCAAAATCAACAACTACACCATCTTTGAATTCTACCCAGAATTCATCAATAATATTTCCATTATTTGCTAATGGTTTTGATGAAAATATTTTACCATCAACTTTATCTCTCATTGGCATAGTATAAACTTCTTCGGTTGGCATGTTTGGTAAAAATGCTTCGCCTTTTGCATTTTGAGTTGAGGCAGCTCTCCAAATATGACCATTTGGTAATCCAATTGTTAAGTTAGTTCCATTAGATGATGTATAATGTAGTGATTTAAAATCCATTTCATTTAGCCAATTTGCTTTTTCTGTCAAAGTAGCAATGTTGTCTTTCCATGATTGCACAGGATTTTCTTTATTAACTCTTGTTGTTTCAAATATTGCTTCCCATAAATCATCAATCGGGTTTTCGCTATTTGGAAAAACTTTTTTTGCCCATCCTTCTGTTGGAGCTGAAATAATAGTCCAAGATGTGATGTCATTCATTCTATATTTTTTTAAATTACTCATTTTTTTACTTAATGAATTTGCTACAGCATGAATTTTTTTAGGATCTATATCTTTTAATAATTCAGGATTTACTCCACTAATAAATAATTGTTTTACACCATTTTTTAATAAAGTTTCAGCTTTTTTATAATCATAATCGGCGACTTCTTGTAGATCCTCAGTTGTTTTGTATGTATAATCCATTAATTTTTTAGCATCATCTTCCCATTCAACAATAACATTTTTAGCACCTGCCATATAGGCTTCTTTTACAACTTCTCTAGCTAGATCTGCTCTATCAACAGGTACATAAATTTGTACTGTATCTCCGGGTAAAACATTTAATCCAACTTTTATGGATAATTCTGCTAATTTCGCTATTTTTTTTTGTAAAGTCATAATCCCTCCAACTTTGTAATATTAGTCCTATTATATCACTATTTCAAACATTTTTCGAATATTGATAATATAAATACTGTGTGATAAAATTATAGATAATAATGCCTAAAAAGGTAGATTTTTACAGCTAATAAATATGTGGTTTGCTGATTAAAAATGATTGGAGATAATATGAATAAAATAAAAAATAAAATTCAACATTGGCAATTTATCAATTTAGGATTGCTTTTATTTGATATAGCAGCGATTCAAATAGGTTTTTTATTTGCCTTATTGTTGAGATTTGATTTTAGCTATACTACTATACCAAGCATATATATAAAAAATTACATGCAAATAACACCTTTTTATACAGTGATTACTATAATAGTTTTTTATTTTTTAAAAATGTATAAAAGTTTATGGAGATTTGCTAGTGTACCTGAGTTATTTAATGGAATTTATTCCTTTTTTATAACAACGGCAATTCACTATATAATTGCAATGATTTTTAAGATAAAAATGCCGGCATCGTATTTTATTGTAGGTGGATTGGTTCAATTTTTAATGGTAACAGGAGTAAGATTTGCCTATAAAATATATTTGATATTTATTACAAATAGAGTTGATTCATACTCAAATAAATTAATAAATAATGTTTTAATAGTAGGAGCGGGAGAAGCAGGTAGACTGATAGCTCATGATATAAGAAATTATGAGAAAGAAAAGTATATTGTAAAGGGATTTATTGATGATAATCCAAATAAATGGGGAAGATATATTTCCAGCATTCCAATTTTGGGAAATAGAGATACAATTTTATCTAATTCAGTTAAATATAAAATAGATACAATTATTATTGCTATCCCTTCAGCTAGTGTTGAAAGAAGACAAAATATAATTAATATTGCAAAGGAAACAGGAGCAAAACTAAAAATTATACCCTCTATTCCTGATTTGTTAGATAGTAATAATGTGACAATGAAACAACTTAAAGATGTTCAAATAGAGGATTTATTAGAAAGGGATTCTATAAATATTAATACTGCATCTACTATGAAAAATATTTCAGGTAAGGTTGTTTTAGTAACCGGTGGTGGTGGAACTATAGGTAGTGAACTTTCAAGACAAATTGCTAAAAATAATCCTAAACAATTAATATTATTTGATATTTATGAAAATAATCTTTATGAAATCGAACAAGAATTAAGAAGAAAGTATAAAAATTTAGATTTAGTAGCTGTTATAGGGTCAGTTAGAGAACAAAGAAGATTAGATGATGTATTTAATAAATATAGACCAAATATTGTATATCATGCGGCTGCACATAAACATGTTCCATTGATGGAAGTAAGTCCAAATGAAGCTATAAAAAATAATATTTATGGGACATATAATACTGCTTTTGCGGCTTTAAGATACAATGTAGAGAAATTTATTTTGATAAGTACAGATAAAGCTGTAAATCCTACAAGTGTAATGGGTACTACAAAAAGAGTATGCGAAATGATAATTCAAAGTATGGACTATGTAGTTAGAAATAGAGATTTATCAAAACTTCCAAAGCTTGATGTGATTAATCATGGAAATGTAAGAAATTTTGATTGTAAGTTTGTGACAAATTTTGTAGCGGTAAGATTTGGTAATGTTTTAGGAAGTAATGGTTCTGTAATACCTTTATTTAAAAAGCAAATAGCGGAAGGTGGACCTGTTACTGTAACGCACAAAGATATAATTAGATATTTTATGACAATTTCTGAAGCAGTGGGGTTAGTTATTGAAGCTGGATTTTATGCTGCTGGAGGAGAAATATTTGTTTTAGATATGGGTGAACCTGTAAAGATTGATACTTTAGCAAGAAACTTAATAAAACTTTCAGGTTATATACCAGATCAAGATATTAGAATAGAATATACAGGATTACGTCCGGGAGAAAAATTATATGAAGAAAAATTAATGTCAGAAGAAGGATTGAGAAAAACAGATAATCAATTAATTCATATAGCTCAACCTATTGATTTTAACAATGAGGAATTTTTTAATAATTTATCTGCTATGCAAAATCCATCTGAAAAAAATGATGTTGATTCAGTTTTGATTTATTTAGGTAAAATTGTGCCAACATATCATTCATCAGAATCAGATTTAATAAAAAATAAAGATAAATTTGAAGAATTATATAAAACATCTAAATAATTAGAAAGGTAAAAAATATGGCGGTATTATTAACTGGGGGAGCCGGATATATCGGCTCTCATATTGTGGTAGAGTTATTATCACAAGGTGAGGAAGTAGTTATCTTTGATAACTTTTCAAATTCATCAAAAAATGTTGTTGGAAGAATTAAAGACATCACAAATAAAGATGTAAAATTATATGAAGGGGATATTAGATCTAAAGAAGATTTAGAAGAAGTGTTTGAAAAAGAAAAAATAGAATCAGTTATTCATTTAGCTGGTCTGAAAGCTGTAGGAGAATCAGTAGCAAAACCTTTAGAATATTATGATAATAATATTTCCGGTACATTAGTCCTTTTAGAAGTGATGAAAAAATTTGATGTTAAAAATATAATATTTTCATCTTCAGCAACAGTATATGCTTCAAATAATGGTAAACCGTTTAGTGAAGATGATGAAAAGGGAAAACCTACAAATCCATACGGGTGGTCAAAATGGTTTATCGAACAAATTTTAGAAGATTTATATACTTGCGATAATTCATGGAATGTAGTAATATTTAGATACTTTAATCCAATAGGAGCACATATCTCTGGAATGATAGGAGAAGATCCTAAAGGCATTCCAAATAATTTACTTCCATATGTAAATAAAGTTGCAGTAGGATTGCTTCCTAAATTGATGGTTTTTGGAGATGATTATAATACTAAAGATGGTACAGGCGTAAGAGATTATATCCACGTTGTTGATTTAGCTAAAGGTCATGTTTTAGGACTAGATGTATTAAAACAAAAGCAAGGTATTAAAATATATAATCTTGGTACTGGGAATGGTAATTCTGTTTTAGATATTATAAATACCTTTGAAAAAGTTACAGGTGTAAAGATAAATTATGAAGTTGGACCTAGAAGAGATGGTGATATTGATACATCAGTTTGTGATGCAAGTAGAGCTAATAAAGAACTTGGTTGGACAGCACAGTTTGATTTAGCTAAGGCAATAGAAGATGGCTGGAATTGGCAATCAAATAATCCTAATGGATATGATCAAAATTAATTAAGATAAGAGGAAAAATGAAAAAGTTAAATGTACAGTTTTCGCCGCCGGATATTTCTGAAAAAGAAATAGAACAAGTGGTAGAAGCTTTAAAATCAGGATGGATTACAACAGGTCCAAAGACAAAAGAATTTGAAAGAAAAATAGCATCATATTGCGGTACAAGTAAATCTGTTGCATTAAATTCTCAAACTGCTGCAGCGGAACTTACACTAAGAGTTTTAGGAGTTGGGCCGGGAGACGAAGTAATTACATCAGCGTATACTTATACTGCAACTGCTTCCGTAATTGATCATGTTGGTGCAAAAATTGTTATGATTGATACACAAAAAGACTCTTTAGAAATGGATTATGATGCATTAGAAAAAGCGATTACAGAAAAAACTAAAGTTGTTATACCAATTGATATAGCAGGAATACCATGTGATTATGATAAGATTTTTGAAGTTTTAGAACGTAAGAAAGATTTATATAGTCCATCAAATGATATTCAATCAAAATTTGATAGAGTTATTGTTGTAGCGGATTCAGCCCATGGATTTGGAGCAGAATATAAAGGTAAAAAATCTGGTGCGGTTGCTGATTTTACAACATTTTCTTTTCATGCAGTAAAAAATTTAACTACCGCAGAGGGTGGAGCAGTTACATGGAAAGATGTTAAAGGTTTAGATAATGAGTTGTTATATAAACAATATCAATTATATTCATTACATGGGCAATCAAAAGATGCTCTTGCTAAAACTCAACTTGGTGCATGGGAATATGATGTAATGGGACCATGGTATAAATGTAATCTTACAGATTTAGCAGCTGGTATTGGTTTGGCTCAATTAGACAGATATGAAGATATGATTTCAAGAAGACATTTTATCATGTCAAAATATA
This sequence comes from Helcococcus sp. KG196, assembly GCF_046035495.1. Taxonomy (NCBI): domain Bacteria; kingdom Bacillati; phylum Bacillota; class Tissierellia; order Tissierellales; family Peptoniphilaceae; genus Helcococcus; species Helcococcus sp. KG196. The sequence goes on along the minus strand of NZ_JBFNFI010000016.1, from coordinate 35,263 downwards.
AAGAAGTTTGTGATAAATTGGGTGTTAAGGTACTAAATCATAAAGATGATTTAAAAAAATCATCAGGACATTTGTATATAACAATCGTGCCAAATATTTCTCTAGAACAAAGAAGTGAAATAATTATAAAGATGGCTAAAGAAGGAGTTTCATGTAATGTGCACTATAAACCTCTTCCACTTCTAACAGCATATAAAAACTTAGGATTTGACATTAAAAAATATCCTAATGCATATAATCAGTTTGTTGGTGAAATAACATTACCTCTTCATACAAAACTTACAGATGAAGAAGTAGAGTATGTAGTCCGAAAGTATGCAGAAATTCTAAAAGAATATCTATAGTTAGAGGTAAACATGAAATTAAAAAAGTGGGATGATTTACCGGAATCTTATAAAAATGATAAAGTGAAATTTTATTATGATATATTGAAAAAAAGGAAATTAAGCTTGATATTTAAAAGAATATTTGATATAGTCCTTTCTTCGATATTATTGTTGTTATTATCTCCTGTCATACTAATTTTATCTATATGGATAAAATTAGATTCAAAGGGCGAAATATTTTTTAGACAGGAAAGAGTAACACAATACGGTAAAATATTTAGAATTTTTAAATTTAGAACGATGGTAAAAGATGCGAATAAATTAGGAAGTCAGGTTACGGTATCCAATGATTCGAGAATAACAAAAGTAGGAAAATTTATAAGAAAAGTTAGATTAGATGAAATACCTCAACTTATAAATGTTCTTTTAGGAGATATGACCTTTGTAGGGACAAGACCGGAAGTTAAAAAATATGTTGATAATTACACACCGGAAATGCTTGCTACATTATTGTTGCCGGCAGGAATTACATCTGAAGCAAGCATTAACTATAAAGATGAAGAAAAGATATTGACAAAAAATAAAAACGTTGATGAAACTTATATAAAAATTATATTACCTGAAAAGATGAAATATAATTTGGAAAGTATAAAAAAGCAATCTTTTTTGTATGATATATCGATAATGTTTAAGACGTTTATTGAGGTGTTGAGATAGAAAATTTAAAAATTATTGAAAAAAAATATATATGTTATAATATATATTAGGTTGAAATAATTTAATTTTATTAGGTGATTTATGAATAAAAATGTAACAAGAGAGTTATTACTTAAAATTTTATTTATAATAGTATCTATACTTAGTATGAGTTCTTTTTTGTACCAAAAAGTAGACGTTTTTTATAAAGTATTAACTGTTCTTAATATAATAAATTTAATTATAATTTTGGGAGTGAAGATAAAAAGTAATTATTGGGATAAATACTTTATTTATCTTGTTTCTGTTCTTTTAATAACAAATATAATAACCACGATTATTAATAGTTCATCCAATTTTATAGAAAATATTACTCATATATCTTTCATGACGGTATATTGTTTTATAATGGGAGTATACTCTCCAAAGACACAAGAATATTTATTTAAATTGATAACTTATGTTGTACAAATTATTGCCTTCTTATCTTCGATTTTTACTTTTATATTATTAACATTTAAGACTTCTTTTATGTTTTCAATGGGTAAAACCTTATCATTTTATGGGGTCATAAATCATAGAATTTGGGGGGCAATAAATCCAAATATAAGTGCTATTTTTTGTTACGTAAGTATTTTAACAGCTTTATTATTTATTTCAAAATATAAAGATAGTAAAGTAAATAGATATTTTAAGATTAATATTGTTTTTCAGCTTATACATTTTTCGTTGCAACAAAGCAGAGGGGCTATTTTAAGTGTTATTTTTATGATAGTTCTTTATTGTATATTTTTGATGAAAACAAAAGAAATATTAAAAAAATTTTTTAAATCTATTTTTATTATTTTGGGATTTATAGTTTTTGTATTTGGAATAAACTCATTAGCAAGTTTATATATAAATTCATCTGTTATAAAAAAAGTTTATGTTAATAAAAAATCTGTGCCTTTTATAGATAAAAAAATGAAAGAATTGGAAAAAGAAAATGATAATATCAGTTTAGATGTTAGATTAACTGATCCATCTTCAAATGGTAGAATAGATATATGGAAAAAAGCTATAGAAATGTGGAAAGAGAAACCGATTTTTGGTTATGGAATTAATAATATAAAATATAGCTATTTTAAATATTTTAGTGAAAATGTTATTTACAATTCGTTAAAAGGAGGAAGTTTCCATAATATTTTCTTAACCGTTTTGGTAGTAGGGGGTATTATAAATTTGATATCTTTTACTATTTTAATCATGTATATAAGTTATAGATTTTTAAAATATTTAATATGTGGTAAAAGTGAATATATAAAACTTTTATGTATTTTATTCTTCGGAATGATATTTGGAGAATTGTTTGAAAGTTTAATATTGTATTCAATAAATTTTATAAGTATATTTTTCTGGACTGTAGTAGGATATGGATTGTTTTTAATAAATAAAGAAAATATAAAAAATGATTAGGTATAGAGACTATAATAAATAGTCTCTTTAATGTTTTATTAATAATTGTATACATAAATAGGTAGGGAGGTAATATTTACGCTTTTATTAAATTATTATTCATTGATTATTCAAATACATTTGGAAATTTATGGTATATTCCTGTAATATTAGCGATTTATACTATTTTACCTATAATTTCAGTAGCTATAAAAACTTTCGTTAAATGTAGTTATTTTACCAACTTTAATTGTAATTCTGGTAGGATTTATTATACCGAATATTAATGAAATTTTTATGATTATCGGTGTTGATATTGATATTAATACTTCAATATATGAAACTAATATATTTTCAATATATATTCCATATTTTATTATTGGTTATTTTATTTTTGAAAGAAATTATGAAGTAAATAAATCTTATAAGGATGTTATAATTTTTATTTTAATTTTTATGATATCAATTTTTTATATAGCATTTTATTCAAAAAAAGAAAACCATTATGATATTATTTATTATCATTTTATTACTTTAATGACATCTTATTATTTATTATCAAAAAATAAATTTTTTAAAAAATATCTGCTAATGATTAAGGATTAAACATAAATGACTAAAACCTAGAGGAAGTTATGAATTTTATAGAAATATTTATAAAAACAATAGAAACACAAAAAGTAAATACAGTTATTTTTTCCAGTTTATTTATTATTATGATTGGATATTATTGTAGAAAGAAGAAAATTTTTGGAGATAACTTAGCTAAAGTATTGACTAATATAATTTTATCTGTATCCTTGCCTGCTTTAGCATTTAAGTCTTTTATGGTGGATATAAATCATGAAATATTACATAAGGGAATAGGTATTTTAATTTGGAGTATTTTAGTATATGTAATTTTAATTTTATTATCTAAACTTATTTATATAAAATATGATGACAATGATTCCTTAAGAGTTTTAACTATTTTTGGAGCAACAACCACATTTGGTATTCCGATAGTAATAGCAATTTATGGCGAACAAGGAGCTTTGTATTCTTCTATTTTTAATATAGGATATAGAATTTTTTTATATTCCTATGCTTATGTAAAAATGAGTGGTGTAAAAATGACGAAAAATAATTTTAAATCAATGCTCTTAAATCCTATAATTATAGCAACCTTTTTAGGGCTTTTTTTATGGATATTTCAGGAGTATTTGCCACAAGTTAATATTTCATCAATTAATAGTATGGGAAAATCTGTAATTAAATCATTTTCTATATTAAGAGTAGATAATACTTTTCCTCAATTTTATAAAGTATTATCATATCTGTCAGGTTTAGCTTCTCCTATTGCATGGTTGGCTATAGGTGCTACCTTAGGTTCAGTAAATTTTAAGGAGGCAATATCAGATAAAAAAGTATGGTATTATACTTTTGTTAAGTTAATAATTGTTCCATTTACAAATATTATTTGTTTAATATTATTGAGATTAATAGGTATGCCTATTGACTTAGTTGGATTAGGAACTATAATAATAATGATGACTACTCCCCCGGGGACGGTTACTGTTGCATATGCAATTAGTAATGATAAGGATCCGATATTGGCTTCAAATACTGCTTTACTATCAACACTGTGGGCGGTATTAATGGTGCCGATTTGGATAATAATTGTTGAAATTTTATGGAGCACGGGAATTTTTATTTAATAAAAACTATTTTGGGGCTGTTGCAGAATAATCTATTCTGCAACAGCCCCTTTTTAATATTTTTTTAGAATTATTAAATATAAACATCAATATGGTTTCTGTATGTGCCACAGTCATATACTTTTCCTTTATATCTGAAAGGCATATCTATTATGGTGTCTTTTTACAGGTAAAAAACTTTTTTAAAAGTCATGTAAATTAAGAGTTTTGAATATTTACATGTAAAAAGCTTTTGGAAGTCATGTGTAAATGTCAATCGAAAAATGGTCCATTTAAATATAAATAATATTAATATAATCAACTCATTCGGGGCTGTTGCAAAATAACTAAAACAGTACCTTTTTTATTTGCGTTTTTTGTAAAAATACTATACAATATATTCATTAAATAATAAAAAGGAGTATTCATGAATAATGTAAAGTTTGATATTTTGAAAATGTTATTCTTAAATGAAAAATTAAATCAAAAAGAATTGTCAGAAAAAGTTGGAATATCTGTAGGACTAGTAAATAAAAATTTACAAGAATTAAAGCAAGATAGGTATATTGACAAAGATAATATTTTATATCACAGGGCGGAAATGCTATTAGAGGATAACAAATCTGAAAATGCGATAATATTAGCGGCTGGATTTGGAATAAGAATGGTTCCGATTAATATGGAACAACCTAAAGGACAAATTGAAATTAATGGTGAAAAAATAATTGAAAGAATAATTAAGCAACTTCAAGAAGTTGGTATAAAGGATATTACAGTTGTAGTTGGATTTCAAAAAGAAAAATATGAATATTTGATAGATAAATTTGGAATAAGCTTAAAAGTAAATATGACTTATCATGAAAAGAACAATATGCATTCATTAAATTGTGTTAAAAATAAAATATCAAATACTTATATTGTTCCTTCTGATGTATATTTTTATGAAAATCCATTTTCAAAATATGAAGGATACTCTTGGTATATGATATCTGATGAAAAAAGTAGCTCTAGTTATATAAAAGAAAATAGAAAAAGAGAAATAGTAATAACTAAAGATAAAAAATCAGCAAATCAAATGGTAGGAGTAAGTTTTATATCTAAAAATGATTCAACAGAAGTAAAAAAATTATTAGATAAATATTCAAAAAAATCTGAATATGATAATTGTTTTTGGGAAGATGCTTTGATAAAATCTGGATTTAAGTTTTATTCTAAAAAAGTAAAATATAATGAATATATAGAGATAAACACTTATGAAAAACTTAGAGAAGTTGATGAGAATTCTAAAGATTTAGAATCGGATAAAATTGATGTTATATCTGAAGTTTTTAATGTTGATAAAAATGACATTGTTAATATTAAGACACTAAAAAAAGGGATGACTAACAGATCTTTCTTATTTACTGTAAAAAATCAGAAGTATATTATGAGAATACCTGGTGAAGGTACTGATAAATTTATAAATAGGAATGAAGAAGCAGAGGTGTATAATTTAATAAAAGAATATAATTTATGCGATGATATTATATATATAAATCCTGATAATGGATATAAAATTACTAAATATATTGAAAATTCAAGAGTTTGTAATTATGAAGATAATGAAGATTTAAATAAGGCTATGAAATTTTTAAGAGAATTTCATAATAAAAAATTGAAAGTAAACCATGAGTTTAATCTTTATGAAAAATTAGAATATTATCAAAGTTTATGGATTGTAGATAAGTCAATTTATATTGATTATGAAGAAACAAAAGAAAAGATATATAAATTAAAAAATTTTATTGATGAAAATAAAAATGAATTCATATTATGCCATATAGATGCAAATGTTGATAATTATTTGTTCTTTAAAAACTCGGATTCTAAAGAAGAAATAAGATTGATAGATTGGGAATATGCTTCAATGCAAGATCCGTTGCTTGATATTGCGATGTTTTGTATATATTCTTTACTAAATCAAAAGGATGTTGATAAAGTTATAGACACATATTTTAAAGGTGAAACTGTTGAAAAAGATAGAAATTTAATTTATGCATATATTGCTGTATCCGGATTAGTATGGAGTAATTGGTGTGAAATAAAAAGTCAACTTGGAATTGAATATGGAGAATACTCAATTGCACAATATAGATATGCTAAAGATTACTATAAAATATTAAAAAATAAAGGAATTGTAGACTAATGTACAAAGTAGATAATGCAATAATATTAGCGGCAGGAGCATCGAGCAGATTTGCACCACTTTCCTATGAAATGCCTAAGGGATTAGTTGTTGTTAGGGGAGAAGTACTAATTGAAAGACAAATAAAGCAAATAAAAGAGAAAGGTATTGATGAAATAATAGTTGTTACGGGATATCAATCTGAAAAATTTAATTATTTATCAGAAAAATTTGGAGTTAAAATAATTCAAAATACTCAATATGATAGACGTAACAATAATTCAAGTATTTATGTTGTTAGGGATTATTTGAAAAATTCATATATTTGTTCAGTAGATAACTATTTTAATGAAAATCCATTTGAAAAATATGTAGAGGATAGCTATTATTCAGTTTTATACAGCAAAGAATTTATTGACGAGTGGTGTGTAACGTATGATGATGAAGAATATATTACAGGAGTTAAAATAGGAGCGGAGGATTCATGGTATATGCTGGGACATACCTTTTGGAATGAAAATTTTTCAAAAAGATTTAAGGAAATTTTAGAATTAGTTTATGATGACGAAAATACTTATGATTTACTATGGGAAAGCATATATTTAAATCATCTTGACACATTGAAAATGAAGATAAGAAAATATCCTGATAATTTTATATTTGAGTTCGATTCATTAAATGAATTAAGAGAATTTGATATAAGTTATATTGGTGATACCAGATCTAAAATTATAAAATCAATAGCCTTAAAATTAAATTGTTTAGAATCTGAACTTAATAATTTTGTGGCTACAAAAGATTTTATAAAAGCAAATGGATTTGATTTTAATTTTAATAATAAAATTTTCCATTATGATTATGAAACAAAAAAATTAGTGCAAAAAGGAGAAAACAATGATTAGCGGTTTATTATCAGGTATATTATGGGCATTAGACACAGTTATTTTAAGTATAGTTTTGGCAAGTACAAATTATGTTTCTACACCGGAAGCTCTAATGTTCGCTCCATTTGTTAGTACTTTTTTACATGATTTGTTTTCATCTATATGGATGATAATAATCACTATCGTAAAAAAACAAACAAATGAGATAAAAAGAGCCTTAAGTACTAAAAGTGGTAAATTTATAATTTTGGGTGCGTTATTAGGTGGACCGATAGGAATGTCGGGATATGTAATAGCCATTAATAATATTGGTCCGGGATTGACATCTATTATATCCTCAATTTATCCGGCGGTTGGAGTAATATTTTCTATAATTTTTTTAAAAGAAAAAGTTAAACCGATTCAGATATTTGGATTAATATTGAGTATTTTAGGTGTAATATTTTTAAGTTATCAAGCTAATAAAGATTTTGCAGGGGGAAATTTAATTTTAGGATTTGTAGCGGGTATAGTTTGCTGTTTAGGTTGGGCTTCAGAAGCTGTAATAGTGGGATATGGGATGAAAGATGAAGGAATAAGTGATGAAAATGCATTATTCATTAGACAAATCTCATCAAGCATATTTTATGGAGTTGTTATTTTAACATTTTTAGGAGCATGGAAGTTCACATTTTCAAATATATATACAAGTTCAACATTATATGTATTAATAGCGGGCGTATTTGGAACAATGTCCTATTTAATGTATTATAGAGCAATTAATAAAATAGGAGCATCTAAAGCTATGCCTTTAAATATAACATATACTGCATGGTCTGTATTTTTTTCGTTTATAATATTAAAACAAAGTATAACATTATACAGCATAATACTAGGATTAATTATAATTTTAGGTTCTATAATTTCCAGTGTAGATTTGAAAGAATTGAAAAATTGAATAAATTTCTTACTGTCATAATATTAGGAGAAAAAATGCTTAAAAGAATTATTAAATTATTAGTTGTTTTGATGGTTATAATAATTTATCCGTCAAATGTATTTGCACAGGTAAAATATTATCAATCTGATTTTCAAAAAAAAGAATTAGAGGAAATTAAAAAGAAATTTGATAAACTTAAAACTAATTTTATAGGTTTAAGTGATGATGTCGAAAAAATAGAAGATTTAAATTTAGAAGATAATGGATTATTTATTTATTATCAACCATATTTTCTTCAAAAAGACAAAATTAATAAGGAAGAAGTTAGAAAAGCTTTAGATGAATCTGAAGTATTTTTAGATATTGCATATGATATAAGTGTAGAAAAGAAAAATAAAATAAAAGACAAGTTAGAAAAAGAGTTATCTGATGTACCAAATATTAATACATTGATATATGGAATATATAGGAATGATAATGGAATAAATATTTTAGATTATACAAAAGGATATGAAGTAAAAAAAGCAAGGATGAAAAATGTTTATAATCGTGACTTGTGATCATTTACAGATGGTATTAGAGGAAATTTTGGGTCAAATAATAGATTGATAGATAAATTTTTTAAAAAATATAATAAAAATCCAGAAGAAGTTTATGTTTTTTCCAGTCTAAATGGAACAAGGAGATTAATGTTTGCTTTTTTTGACAAAGATAACAAAATTAAGTTTGTTGACCTTCACGAGATAAGAAAAAGATTTGAAGAAAATAATTTTAATGAAACTGAAGAAAATAAGATATTTTACACAGTTGAAGATATGAGAAAGGAACTACCTGTAGATAAAGGAAATAATGAAATAATTTTATATGGTGATAAATCTTATAAAAATAAGGTAAAACAAAGTATAGATACAGTAGTAGCAAAAAAGAATTCTGATTACAAAAATGATAATAAAAAAGAAAAAAATAGTTCATCTATAAATACAATAATTTACGCATCTTTAGGAATAATAGTAATTTCAGGAATTTTCTTTACAATATTTAAGATAAAAAAAGATAAAAAAAGATAAAAGATAGTTTCCACAAAAATCATTATAAAAATGAAAATTTGTCGGAAACTATTTAATTTTCTCAAAATATTGACAATTATCGTGCATATGATAAACTAAAAAAGCAAAATAATATTTAGGAGGAAATTATGAATTTTATAGATGTTTTAGTGAAGACACTTCAAACACAAAAAATTAATACAGCAATTTTTGCAAGTTTAGCAATCATTTTATTTGGTTACTATTTAAGAAAAAAAGAAGTTTTTAATGAAAATACAGGTAAAATACTTACAAAAGTAGTATTATCAGTATCTTTACCTGCATTGGCATTGAAATCATTTATGGCAGATATTAACCCGGAAACATTAAACAAAGGTATGGGTATTTTAATTTGGGGTATCGCAGTTTATATTGTACTTATTATATTAACAATACCAATGTATGCTCAATATAAGGGTGATGAAAATGATACTTTAAGAATTTTATCTATTTTCGGCTCAACAACATTCTTTGGTATTCCAATTGTTACAGCTATTTATGGGCCTCAAGGTGCGTTATATGCATCAATATTTAATATTGGATATAGAATTTTCTTATACTCATATGCGTATATAAAGATGAGTAACTTAAAGATGACATCTGATAATTTGAAGAAAATGTTTTTAAATCCAATCGTAATTGCAACATTTTTAGGACTATTTATTTGGATATTCCAAGCCTACTTACCACAAGTTGATGTAACATTTGCAGATAAAACAGGTAAAATGGTAGAAAAATCATTTGCATTCTTAAGATTGGACAAAACATTCCCACAATTTTTCCAAGTATTGACATATTTAGCAAGTTTAGCCTCACCATTAGCATGGTTGGCAATTGGTTCAACATTAGGTTCAGTAAGCTTCAAAACTGCTATTTCAGACAAGAAAACTTGGTATTATACAGTTATGAAATTAATAGCTGTGCCTGCAATTAACGTAATAGCTTTAATTGGTTTAAGATTAGTTGGATTCCCAATTGATTTAGTTGGATTAGGAACAGTTGTAATCATGATGGCTACACCACCAGCAACAGTTGCAGTAGCATATGCTATTAGTAATGATAAAGATGCCTTATTAGCTTCAAACGCATCATTATTAGCAACATTAGGAGCAGTTTTAATGGCTCCAATTTGGATAGTTGTTGTTCAAGTTTTAGGACATACAGGATTATTTTAATATAATTAGTTAAAAAGTTATTTAAATATAAAAGGGGAAATATATGACACTTAAAATTGCATGTTATGGAGTAAGACCAAATGAAGTGGAATCATTTAAGAAATATAATAAATATGGATATGATTTGGTGCTTATAGAAGAGTTATTATCACATGATAATATTGAAACAGCTAAGGGTTGTAATGCGGTTATGTTAAGGGGAAACTGTGTTGCAGATAGACAAAATTTAGAAAAATTAAAAGAATATGGAATAGATTTAGTTTTTACAAGAACGGTAGGATTTAATCATATTGATTTGAATGTTACTAAAGAATTAGGACAAAGAGTAGCTAGAGTACCAGCATATTCACCAAATTCAGTAGCAGAATTGTCGGTAACATTGGCAATGATGCTTTTAAGACATACAGCACATACTGTAAATAAAACAAGCAATTATGATTTTCGTGTAGATCCTGTTATGTTTAGTAAAGAAATTAGAAATTGTAAAGTTGGTATAATAGGAACTGGTAAAATCGGTCTTACTGAAGCTAAATTATTTAAGGGGCTAGGAGCTGACATTTTGGGATATGATATTTATCAAAGTGAAGATGCTAAAAAGGTATTAAAATTTGTTGAATTAGAAGAATTATTAAATGAATCAGATATCGTAAGTATTCATGTTCCATATATTAAAGGTCAAAATGACAAGATGATAAATGATGAGTTTATTTCAAAAATGAAAGATAGAGCAATACTTATAAATACAGCTCGTGGAGAAGTACAAGATAATGAGGCGATTTTAAGAGCGTTGAAGTCAAATAAATTAGATGGATTTGGTACTGATGTATTTGCAAATGAAACTGCATTTTTCTTCAAAAAATTTAATAGTGGAGATGAAATATCAGACAAGGTTGTTAGAGAATTAGTTGATATGTATCCAAAAGTGCTTGTTACACCCCATGTAGGCTCAAATACAGATGAAGCATTGAAAAACATGATTGAAATTACATTAGATAATTTCAATGACATATTAACAACTGGTAAAACTGTAAATGAAGTAGGAATTATATAATATATAAGTAGTTGTATTAAGTAATTAATTGTGTTATAATTACATGGTTAAGAACTAAATAAAAGTGAAAGAGGTGATATTATGAAAAAGAATTTACATCCTGAATACCATCCAGTAATATTTTTAGATACATCTACAGGATACAAGTTCCTATCCGGATCTACTAAAACATCAAATGAAACGATGAAATGGGAAGACGGAAATGAATATCAAGTTATTCGTGTTGAAGTATCTTCGGATTCACATCCATTTTATACTGGAGCACAAAGAGTTGTTGAACGTGGTGGTAGAGTAGAAAGATTTAAGAAAAAATACAATATTGGTTAATTTTAAATTAAATTTTATACATTATAGCAGATTAGCTGATGAGAAGTAATTTTTTAGTTATTTTTCATCAGCTTTTTTATATATATTTTTTTGATATAATAAAATATTTTGTAATTAATTTGTAACTTTTTTAATTTAGTGATAAAATAAATAATGTTAAATATAAACAATAGGAGTTATAATGAAGTATTTTAAAAATATAAAAAAAATTATATTATTAGCATATGTGTTAGTAATATTTCTTTTAAATAATACGGTTTATGCTACTGAGAGTATTGATGGTGAAAATTATGAGTGGCAGATTATTGATAATAAAAAATATTATATTGATAATATGAGTGGATCTATAAAAACAGGCTGGGAATATATAGACGGTAAATGGTATTATCTGGATGAAGAAAATGGAGCTATGAAAACAGGTTGGAAATATGTAGATAGTAAATGGTATTATCTGGATGAAGAAAATGGAGCTATGAGAACAGGTTGGGAATATGTAGACGGTAAATGGTATTATTTGGATGAAGAAAATGGAGCTATGAGAACAGGTTGGAAATATATAAATAGCAAATGGTATTACTTAAGTAAAAGTGGAGCTATGAAAACAGGCTGGGAATATATAAATAGCAAATGGTATTATTTAAGTAAAAGCGGAGCTATGAAAACAGGCTGGGAATATATAAATGGTAAATGGTATTATTTGGATAAACAAAGTGGACAGATGAGGGTTGGCTGGCTTAATATTGATGATAACTATTATTTTTTAAATAAAAATAATGGACATTTAGTTTATGGAAATTTTGAAATTGATAATAAACAATATTTTACAGATAAATTAGGACGAGCATTTTTAAAAAATGATGTTAAGGTTAATGACTCCAAAACTATTTATGCTAAAACATTATCAATAACTAATAGTGTAGAAGACTTACCTGCTATAAAGAGTTCTTCTCCTCAAAAATATAAAATTGATAGATTTGAGTGGTTGGGAGTTATATATTGGAATCGTAATAAGTTTACTTATTATTCTGAAAGAGTATTACCCGGAGGAGGTTTGGATATCCCTGGAAGAATTACAAGAAATGGATTTGTAACAGATAAAGACGGGTACATAGTTTTGGCCTCAAATATTTTGGTAAAAAAAGGAACAATAATAGATACTCCTTTTGGTGCTCAGGGCAAGGTTTATGATAGATGTGAAGCATGTTCTTTAGATTGGTTTGATGTTTATACTAGATAAAAAAGAACTATTTAATGTAGAAATATTAATCATAATATTTTAACTTTTTTGTAATTTAAAAATTGTATTTTAATATTATGTTTAGGTTAAGAATATGAAAAAATATAAAAGAAATATAGATGATTCATTTTTTTGGATTGAATTTTATAAAAATAATAATATACAATTTAAAAATTTAATAATTGAAGAGATTAAAGGAAGTAAGTTTACTGATAGTATATTTAATTCAAAAAATAATCAAGATATTATAAGCCTAAGATATGATATTGTTGATAGAGATGGTAAAACAATTTCTCATATTGAAACGAAAATATTAAAAAGGAGTTTTGATTGTTCGATATCAAATACTAAGAGCTTAATAAAAATTTTGAAATATGAAAAGTCTAAAATAGAAATTTCCAATTTATTTGAAAGAACACTTATGAGTGTTTATACAAGTGAACGTGAAATTGGAAGTTTTAATAATAATTTAGGTGATAAAATTTTATTAATCAGGACAAAATATTTATCAAATGCGGATGTTGTTATGTATAAAGAAGAATTTACGGATTTGTACACATTTATATTTGAGGATAAGTATGATGAAAGAGTTTCTATATAAAAAAGTACAGGACTATTTAATAAATAAAATCTCATCATTAGAATTTAAGCCTGGCTCAAAAATACCATCTGAGCGTAAAATAGCTGAAGAGCTTAATATAAGTAGAATGACTGTGAAAAATGCAATTTCTAAACTTGTAGATGATAGAATACTATATAGGCTTAAGGGGAGCGGTACATATGTAGCTAATATTAAAGATTCTAGAGGAAAGATGATTGTATCTAGCTTTACCCCGGATTCATTTAATATGAATATGTCTGTTTTAGGAAAATACACTCACAGTGTGGTAATTTCTTTTAAAGTGTTATATGATGATAAAAATTTAAGTCAAATATTTGAAGCTACTAAGGATTTTTATGAACTATGTAGATTAAGATATGTTGATGATAAACCATTAAGTTTGGAATATACTTATTTTCCTTTTTATAGATTTATAGATGCTATAAAATATGATTTTTCTAAGTTATCGCTTTATGAATATATGGATCATAAAAGTAATAGACCAATAAAATTTGATAAACAAACAGAAGTTGTAATTGATGAAAAGGTAAATAAAATTTTAGAGATAAAAAAATCTACACCAATATTTAAAACTACTTATATAGGTCGTACAAGAGAAAATATCATTGTAGAATACACAAATTCATATGTTAATCTACAAGATATTGAGTTTAAATATATTAGAACTATTTAAGTGGTTTATAAAGTGGTTTATAAAATAAGGCAAATGTTATGAATACATTTGCCTTATTTTTTTATGCGTGCTAATCTTTGATTAAAAGAGAGGTGGTTATATGGAAATGAAAATAAGTGCTATGAATTGTCATTATAGGTATTTTACTCTTGAAAGTTTTTTAAATATATTAGCAAAATTGGATTTAAATATGCTGAAATTTGGACATCACCGCAACATTTTTTTGTCGATTATATTCAAAATGATGATATAAATGTATTAAAAAATTTAAGGATAAAATATATCATATTCATTTTGTAGATGGAAAACCAACGGGGCATTTAGCGATAGGAGATGGCGAAAGAAATTATAAAGTAGATCTAGAAAAATTACAGAATTATGGCTATAAAAATTATTTATCTTTAGAAATTGCATCAGATAAATACTATGCTTGTCCATTTATGGCGGATAAAAAATCATTTGAAAATATAGGGGGGTTTTATGATAGTTTTAACAAGGGTAGATCATAGATTGTTACATGGTCAGGTAGCATTTTCGTGGACAAATTCACTAGGAGCTGATGCTATTTTAATTGCAAATGATGATGTGGTAAAAGATGAAATGTGGAAAACTACATTAAAATTAGCTAAACCAGTAGGTGTAAAATTAGTTATAAAGAATATAGAAGAAGCTATAAAATCAATAAATAGCGGAGTCACAGACAAATATAAATTACTTATAGTTGTAAGCTCTATAAAAGATGCAAAAAATTTAATTGATAATGTAGAAGAAATTAAATCATTAAACCTAGGGGGATCTAAACATTCTGAAAATTCAAGGGCTTTAGGAAAATCATTCTATATAACAGAAGATGAAGAAAAAATGTTGAGAGAATTGATTGATAAAGGCATTGAAGTTGAATTGAGACAAGTAGCAAATGAAAGCAAAAAAGATGTTAAAACTTTAATATAAAAAGGAGGAAAATATGAGTTTAACAGTACAAGCTTTAATTCTTGGTTTAATAGCTGCATTTGGAACATTTGATTATCAAATGGGAACTTTGTATATATTTAGACCGATAACATTGGGTCCACTTGTAGGATTATTATTTAATGATTTACATACGGGCCTTGTAGTAGGGGCGAATTTAGAATTGTTTTTTATGGGTGCAGTTTCTATTGGGGGATATTTACCGCCTGATGTAATTGTTGGAGGCGTATTAGGTACAGCTTTTGCAATTTCTACAAAGCAAGGAGCTGAAGTAGCATTAGCATTAGCAATGCCAATAGCGTTGTTATCATTAGCTATTGGAAATTTATTTGATATTATAGGTATATTTTCTTTAAGATGGGCTGATAAAGGAGCTAAAGAAGCAAATATTTCAAAGATAAAATGGACACATAGATTTATAGGATTTTTAACTATATTTAGAAGATTTATATTAGTATTTCTAGCATATAGACTGGGCGTTGACTCTATGAAAGTTGTACTCGAATCTGTACCGCAATTTGTAATAACAGGCTTAGGATCAGCAGCAGGATTACTTCCGGCATTAGGTTTTGCGATGTTGATGAAAATGGTAATAAAAAAGGAATTAATTCCATTTTTCTTTATAGGATTTGTATTTAGTGCGTTTTTAAAAATGTCAACATTAGGAATTGCAATATTAGGGGTGTGTTATGTTTTAGTTACTTTTGGATTTTTAAGAAACAATACTAAACATGCAACTTCTCCAGATTTATTATCAAATGAAGTGTTAGAGGAGGTAGAGGATGATGATTTCTAATAAAGTTTTAACCAATAAGGATATTATAAAAATGTCAGTTAATGAGGGTTCTTTAGGTATGGAATTTTCATGGAATTATGAAAGACAAATGAATGTTGCATTTTGTATGATGATGGAACCGGCATTAAAGAAAATTTATCATGATGATCCTAAAGGGTATCAGGAAGCATTAGAAAGACATTTAGAATTTTTCAATATTACTCCACAATTTGCACCATTTGTTGGCGGGGTAGTTGCTTCAATGGAAGAGGCAGCTAAAGCCGGAGAGGTTGATTCTTCAGCAATCTCATCAATAAAAGCATCTTTAATGGGTCCGCTTTCGGGAATAGGTGATTCAGTATTTATTGGAGCAATAAGAATTATTGCTGTTAGTGTTGGATTGTCGTTTGCGTTGCAGGGAAACCTTTTGGGACCGATATTATATTTCTTAATATATAACATTCCTGCATTCTTATTAAGAATAAAGGGTGCTCAAAAGGGATATAATTTAGGATTTTCATATTTGACAGAATTACAAAAATCTGGAGCGATGGATAAGTTAATGATGGCAGCTGGTATATTAGCTATGCTTTTAATAGGAGGTATGTCATCAGGGATGGTATATACTGAATTCGCAATAAAATTAGGACAAGGGGAAAGTGCAAAATCTCTTCAAGAGATATTGAATTCTATTATGCCGGGAATAGTCGGACTTTCAGTTACGTGGTTGTATTACTGGATGTTAAAAAAGAAAGTTAGTGTAATTTTGATGATAATTGTGACAGTTTTAGTTGGGATTGCAGGAGCTTATTTTGGAGTGTTTGCATAAAGTTATGGGGGTTAAAAAATGATAAAATTTGATGAAAAAAAAATATTTGAAAGCACAGTCGGAGCCTTGAAGTTAAGAAGTAAAATAAATGAAGTTGTTGATGAAGTTTGGAAAAAAGGATTTAAAAACATTTGTTGGCTTGGCGTTGGTGGCACATATGCATCATCTCTTCAAGTAGAGATTCATATGAGAGAGAAATCAAGCCTAGATTTCTTTGTTGAAAATGCTTGTGAATATTATGTAACAGGAAATAAAAAAATTGTAGATGATACATTAGTTATTTTATCATCAGTTTCAGGAACAACTGACGATATGATTAAGGCTTTAGAAATTTTAAGAAAAAAAACAAAAGCTACAGTATTAGCATTTATTGATAAAGAAAATACACCAATGGAAAAATACGCTGATTATGTAATCTCATATCCTGAAAATGAACAACTTAAATTTTTTATGGTAGCTGATAGATTTATGAATTTAGAAGGTGTTTTTGAAGACTATGAAGAATACTACAAAGAACTAGAGGTAAATTTACCAAATGCTTTAGTAAAAACTGCGTATGAAGCAGAAGAATTTGGTAAAAATTTTGCTGAGCTTCATCACGAAGATTCAATTCATTATTTTGTAGGAGCAGGAAATATGTATGGAGCTACATATTCATATGCTATGTGTTATTGGGAAGAACAACATTGGCTAAGAACGAAATCTATTCATAGTGGTGAATTTTTCCATGGAATGTTAGAAATTATCGAAAAAGATACAAACGTTACAGTATATGTTGGAGAAGATTCACAAAGGCCTTTAAGTGATAGAGTTGCAAAATTCCTACCTAGAGTGACTTCGAGATATACTATAATAGATACTAAAGATTATTCACTACCGGGAATAAGTGAAAAATATAGAGGGGCAATTTCTCATTTAGTAATGAAAGTAATAAATTCTAGAATTGATGCCTATATAGAAAAAATTAACTGTCATCCAACTGAAATTAGAAGGTATTACAGACAATTAAATTATTAGTGGGGTATTAAAAATATCTGCTCTGGGTTATTTCCGGCAGATATTTTTTATGAAATATATAATATTAACTTTTTTGTAATAATTTAACTTATTTTTTTACCTTTTTGTAATTTTTGTAATCTTTTTGTGATATAATTAATTTTAAATAGTCGTATATTATGGAGAGAAAATTATGTCAGGTAGAAATAAATATATAAGATTAGCAGCGTATGTATTATCTGCGATTTTATTATTTGGTAATACAGCTATTAAATACGCATCTGAATTAAATCAAAAACTTGAAAGAGCAAAAAGTTCATTAAATAGTATTGATTCAGATATGAATAGTAGAGATGATAAAATAAATATCTATAGAAATGATATAAGCATTAATAAAAATAAAAAAAATTTGATTAACCAAGATTTAAATAAATTAAAAATTGAAAAAGCATCTTTGGAAAGTCAAGTTAATAATATAAATAGTAATATACGTAAAATATTGAATAAAATTTACGAAAATGAAATTCAGCTTATGGAAATAAAGCAACAAAAAGCTGAAAATGAAAAAGAGTTAAATAAAGTTAGATTTAAAATTGAGAAAAATACACAATTACTAAAAAAGAGATTAGAAATTATGTATAAAATGGGTGATGCTCAAAAAGTTGAAGTTTTACTTTCATCTGAAAATTTTAATGATTTTTTGTCAAGAAATAAGATGATGGCTGCTATTACTAAAAATGATAAGGAATTGATAGAATCGCTAAAAGGTGCTAAATTAAAATTGGATAAATTGACTACGGAATTAAATGGTCAAAAAAAGGTTTTAGAGATAACTAAAAAAAATTTAGAAAAAGAAAAAACTGAATTACATAAACAAAAAACTGAAAAAGGTAAATTATTAGATAAAATCAAGAAACAAGAAGGGCAGCATTTAGAAAAGATAAGTCAATTAGATTATTTTATAAATGATTATGAATCAAAAATAAACGAAAGGATATCTGAAAAGAAAACTCTTCAAAATAAAAAAGCTTCATTAGAATTAGAAATTTCAAATATTGAAAAACAAATTACTTTAGAAACAGAAGCTGCAAAACTTGCTGAATTAAGAGATAAAAAAGAAGAATTAGAAAATATTCAAACAAAATCAGACTCCAATAAAGTTGTAAAGAATGAAGTTAAATCATCTTTTACAAGTAGTTCTCCACTGGAATATACAATAAATGAATTTAAATGGCGTGGAGTAATTTATTGGGGTGGACATAAGTTTACTTATTACTCTGAAAGTGTTTTGCCGGGATATGGACTAAGTATACCTGGAAGACATATAAGTAAGTTGGGATATGTAACTGATAAAGATGGGTATATAGTTTTAGCATCAAATCCTAGTATAGCAATAGGTACAGTTATTGATACGCCTTTTGGAGCTAAAGGTAAAGTTTATGATAGATGTGAATCATGCACATTAGATTTGTTTGATGTATATATAAAATAATTTAGATTACTAAGTTATTTTCAAATATCCTTTAAGACGAAGTTAGTGCTTGTAAAGAATTAAAGTAATATATAGAGATTCTTTGTTAAGTACCCTAGGGGCACAAGTAGAGTTGGTGGAAATTAAAGTAATAAAATGAGAGAATTAGAGACTAAAATTTCTAATTCTTTTTTATTGTGTATTATTCTTTTAAATTTTTTGGTAACAATACTTATTGCATATATTTTTAATATCTTTCTAAGAAATAAAACTAAAATACTGAAAAAATAAAAAATAGTTTTATATTTTTCATTGTATTTTGGTAGAATAGAACCAAAAAATTGAAAAATAAATAAATGGTTTGATTCCGTTATCACCTCACCTTAAACATAAGCGGTAAGGGAAATACTTTATCATCAACACTACTTAGTGTAAAATATTTTAAGATTAAATAGATATATAGTAATTGGTATTTCCTAATTATACCTATTATAATATTAAATTTTTGAGTATATCTCATACTAAATTTTTATACTTCAAGATTATGTAAAATGAATGTTTTATGATATAATTAATTGTCATAGAATATGTATATCAGGGGTGTATATGAAAGATGTAACAATAAATGATTTATTAAATGGAAATTATAGATTTACAAAAACGGTTTTGCAATATATTTTAGATTATACATTAGCTGATATTTTTCAAAATAGATTTAACATTATAAGCGAAGAAAAATATCTGGAATTTATGAAAATACAGGAAAAATTGAATGATAAAATTCCGTTACAATATGCGATAGGAAAATGGAATTTTTACAGTAGAGATTTTATTGTAGATGAAAATGTTTTAATTCCTAGACCGGAGACAGAATTGTTGGTTGATGAAGTTTTAAAGGAAAATTTAGAAGGAAAATCAATTTTAGATATTGGTACGGGTAGTGGGGCGATAGCTATTTCAATTGATTTAGAGTCATCAAATTGTAATGTTTATGCATCTGATATTTCAGTTGATGCATTGGATGTTGCTAAGAAAAATGCGGCTAAGTTTAATTCAAATGTAAAATTTATAGAATCAGATTTATTTCAAAATATTGATGGTAAATTTGATATAATAGTTTCAAATCCACCATATTTGAGTGAAGAAGAATATGATAAAGTTGATGAAATAATATACTATGAGCCTAAAAATGCTTTTGTGGGCGGTGAAAAGGGATTTGAAATTTATGAAAAAATAATAAAGGATGCCTCAAAATATTTGAATGAAAATGGTAAAATATTTTTTGAAATTGGATATATGCAGGCTGAAATTGTAAGAGATTTGCTTTTGAATCATGGATATAATAATATTAAAATTAAGAAGGATTATGGGAATTTAGATAGGATAGTAATAGGTGAGTTATGTTTGAAAAATTAGAATTAACAAAAGAAAAATATTATCAGTTAGAGAAGAAATTGGCTACTCCGGAGCTATTAGCTAATATGGATGTATGGCAGAAAGTTAATAGAGAGTATGTTGACATCAAGCCTTTAGTTGAAGCATATGAAGAATATAGAAAAAATGAAAATCTTATTGAAGAAAATAAGGAAATGTTAAAAATGGCTGATGAGCAGGAAATGAAAGATTTACTAAATGAGGAAATTGTTGAAGCTAAAGAAAATTTAGTGAATTTAGAAGAAAAAATAACATTTTTACTTGTTCCAAAAGATCCAAATGACTATAAAAATGTATATGTAGAAATAAGATCTGGTGCAGGGGGAGATGAGGCTGGATTATTTGCTGGTGAATTGTATAGAATGTACCAAATGTATTCAAATAAACAAGGATATAAAATTGAAGTAGTTTCACTTTCAGAACAGGGAATTGGTGGAATTAAAGAAGTTATATTTATGGTTAAAGGAGAAGGAGCATATTCTAAATTAAAATATGAATCAGGAGTTCATAGAGTTCAAAGAGTACCTCAAACAGAAACGTCAGGACGTATTCATACTTCAACTGCGACAGTTGCTGTTTTACCTGAAGCTGAAAAAGTCGATGTTGAAATCAACGAAGCTACAGAATTAAGAATTGATTACTTTAGATCATCTGGTGCAGGCGGACAACATGTTAATACAACTGACTCTGCAGTACGTATAACTCACATTCCTTCAGGAATAGTAGTGTCTATGCAAGATGAAAAATCTCAACATAAAAATAGAGATAAAGCTATGAAGATTCTTTACCAAAAATTATACGAACACAAATTAGAGGAACAACAAAAAGAGCTTTCAGAAGATAGGAAATCTCAAGTAGGTACAGGAGATAGATCTGAAAAAATTAGAACATATAATTTCCCTCAAGGAAGAGTAACAGATCATAGAATAAATAAGACTATTTATCAACTTGATGCATTTTTAGATGGGAATATTGAAGAAATGATAGATGCTTTAATTTTAGAGGATCAAACAAAAAAATTAGCACTTTCTCAACAATAGGTAAAAATTAGATATGAAAAAAATATTTATTATATGCTTGTTAGTTTTTGTTCTTTTTGGGTGTTCTAGAAATTCAATTGTAAGTAAAAACGGAGATAGGTCAGCTGCCGAATATTTTAAGAAGTTTTATGTTCAAGATATCAATGGTGTAAAAGTTGACTTTATAAACTATGAAACATTTAATAAATTAAAAACTCAAACAAATAAATTTGTAATTGTATATTCTAGTTTGAAGTGTGAATATTGCAAAAAATTTGTGCAGGAATTATTTAAGCTTTTGAATGAACATAAGTTAGATCATATATATTTTATGAAATTTGACGAAATGTCGTATGATAATCAAAAAAAAGTTTCTAGTACATTTTCAGATAGTATAATTCCAACAGTTCAATTTTTTAATAGTGGAAATGTAACTGAATTTCAAGGTGAGTTCGATTTATTAAAACTTTCAAATATGGTTGATGAATTTAAGAAGGAGATTAAATAAAATGGATAATTCAAAAGATTTGTATCTTGATAATTCGTTAATTAGTTCATTTGTTGGTAATCCATTATTTAATGATATTTATTTAGAACATAATTCTTTACCGGAAATTGATTTTAACGAAATTAATACAGAGTCTGAAATATTTGGGAAAAAAATAGCATTTCCTTTAATAATTAATGCTATGGTAGGTGGATCCGAAAGAGGATTTGATGTAAATCAAACTTTATTTTCAATAGCTAAAGAATTTAATTTACCATTTTCTGTTGGTGCACAAGATGGCAATATTTATAATGAACAGTCAAAGCTATACATTGATGAAGTTGAACATGGACAAAGTTATCATGGAGTTGTTTTATCTAATTTAAGTGTAAAGTCTGATTTAGAAACTGTAAAAAAAGCAATGGAAGTAATTAATAGTGATGGCATATCATTATATTTAAATTCTGCTCAAGAAATAATAAGTTCTGAAGGTAAACCGGATTTTAAAAATATTTTAGATAATATTAGAAATCTTACTAAAGAGTATTCTTCAAAAATTATTATTAAAGAAAAGTGTCTGGGAATGTCAAAACAAACTGTTCAAAGTTTAGTTGATGCAGGAGTTAAATACATTGACATATCAGGCTATGGAGGTACTAATTTCATAGAAATGGAAAATCTTAGAAATTATCATGAGGATTTTTCTGATTTGTATGACTGGGGTATCCCTACTGCGAAATCAATTATAAATGCTAGAAGTTCAAGTGATACAGTAAAAATCATAGCTAGTGGTGGTATAAAAACAGGATTAGATGTAGTGAAATCATTGGTGATTGGTGCTGATTATGTTGGAATAAGTGGGGAATTATTAAAATATTTACTTCATGGCGGATATAATCAAGCTAAAAAATATTTAGAAGATTTAATATACAAGACAAAAGTTGTTATGTTTCTTTTAGGTGTCAAAAACATCAACGAATTAAAAAATGTAGAATATAAGATAACGGGAAGATTAAGAGAAATATTATGAAAGAATATAAACAAAAAATTGCTACTAAAGGACAATTAAAATTAATAATATTTACGGATTTATTGATCTTTATAGCTATAGGGGTTATTATCTATGAATCATATAAAAAAATAAATCATTTTACATCATATCTCTTATTGGGAAGTGTTTTTATTTTGATGGGAGTAAACCAGTACATTTATTATAAAAATAATGGTGGAATTAGATATGTAATTTTGACATCATTATATTCATTAATTGGATTAGCTATGATATTATTTAGACTTTTTATGTAGTGGTTTTAATTTTGGAATATAATAAATTTTATAATTTTTTGCTTGAAAAGTTAGAAATTTTTTTGTTGAAATATTAAATATATCTTTAAAAACATAAAAATTTTTGCAATTACCGTAAATATTAATAGCCAAATAAAAAAAGATTTAACTATTTTTATTAAATACAATTTTTAATAAAAATGTTAAATCTTTTAATGTTTGTTATTTACAAATTACATTAACACCTTTGACATTTAAGCCTAGCATTGTGTTAATTTGTTCTTTTAGTGCTTTTTGAACATTTTCTGATGTTTCATATATGTTTTTATTTTCTTTTACATGAATAGTTAATGCAATTTCAATGTTGTTATCACTTATAACTGCAACTATTCCTTCTTTTTTATTTTTTTCTAACTTTTTGTTTTTGTAGCCAGTTACATATTCTACATTTTCAACCTGTAATGCTGTTTCTGCAATAAGTTGATCAATAATGTCATTTGAAATCTTAACTGAGCCGTGTTTAAAATCGGTCATATTATCCTCCGTTTCTCTATAGGTATATTATAAATAATAAAAATGATTAATGCAAATATGTTTAATTGATTATTTTATGATATAATTTTTTATTATAGGTAGGAGTTAAAAAGATGAAAAGAAGATATATTTCAGGAATAGATTTCTTAAAAGCTATAGCGATAATATCAGTAGTTTTGTATCATATTAATAGTAAAATGTTTCCTGGTGGATTTATAGGAGTTGATCTGTTTTTTGTTATATCCGGATATTTACTTGCTAATTCATTAGTTAATAAAAATAAAGAAAAAAATGGAGTTCCATTTTTCTCAACTATTGCTTCAAGAGTTAGACAGCTTTGGCCTGGACTATTTATTATGGTATTTATAATTACCATTTTGATAACTATATTTAATAAGCCTGTTTTAAATGTATCTCATTTTGATCCGATAGCCGGCATGACTTTTACTAGTAATTGGTGGTTAATTATAAATAAAGTAGGATATTTCGATAATTTTGTTGCAAATCCATTTAAGCATCTATGGTATATAGGAGTTATGTTTCAATCGTTTTTACTTATCCTATTTTTATTTAAGGGATTTTATAATTTTAGAATTACA
Source organism: Helcococcus sp. KG196 (assembly GCF_046035495.1). Taxonomy (NCBI): domain Bacteria; kingdom Bacillati; phylum Bacillota; class Tissierellia; order Tissierellales; family Peptoniphilaceae; genus Helcococcus; species Helcococcus sp. KG196. Next base: position 10,597 of record NZ_JBFNFI010000016.1, on the reverse strand, counting down.
AAAAATATCAATTTATTTATAATTTTAATTTCTGTCATAGGGGTTTTGAGTTATTTTTTACAAAATTATTTATATACATTTAATAATATGAGTAGAGTATATTATGGCACGGATACTAGGATTTATGAAATTATAATTGGAGTTGTTGGATATTTCTTTTATCCTATTGAAAAATTAAATTCTAAAAATGGCTTAAATAGATTTGGAGTTTCAAATATAGTATCTATAGTTTCAACTGCTTTATATGTATATTTAATTTTTAATGTTTCAGAAGTATATCCATGGGTTTATAGAATTGGATTTTTGATTTTTGCATTAAATTCTTTTGTAATGGTAATTTCATTCGGCTCGATTACAAATATTATAAGTAAAATATTTTCATATATTCCACCTGTTATTGGTATAGGTAAAATGTCATATGGTATATATTTATGGCATTTTCCAATCATAATATTGACTCAAATGCATAATGAATTAGGTAATCCAAATCCTTGGTTTACAGCATTTAGGATTATAGTTACGTTATTAATCGCTTATGTAATTAATTTGAAAATAGAAAAGCCGATTTCAAGATATGGATTTATAAATTCATTTGAAAAAAAGGGATGGATTATGTTATCTAAAAGCATAGTATTTTATGTTTTTTTAGGAATGTTTGTTATAGGAGTTTCGGGAGTATCAGTTCCATATATTTCTACGATATTTATTGATGAAAGTAAAAATATAAAACTTGCTGATGAAATTAAGATGAATAATAACGTAGAAAAAAATAGAACAAAAAATAAGGAAGATAATAAAAATAAAGAAAATATAGATAAAAAGGAAAAATCAGAAATTCAAAAAAATAATAAGAATATAAAAATTAATTATAAAATTGTTTTAGTAGGAGATTCATTAGGAGTAAATGTAGGTTCAAGAATTAGTGATTTATACCCGAATTCAATAATTGATGCTAAAATTAGTAGACAATTATATAATTCATTACCGGTTTTTGAACAATATAAAAAATATGATTCAGAAAATACAGCATTAGTTGTAATGCTTGGAACAAATGGTTTTTTCTCAGAATCTGATTTAGATAATATAGTAAAATTGTATCCAAAGAGTAGAAAAGTATTTATTAATGTAAAAATGCCCTATAGTTGGGAAAAACAAGTTAATGAAACATATGCAAATTATGTAAAAAAACATCCGGATATAAAACTTGTAGATTGGTATTCTGTAGCATCTAAAAATCCGGATTATCTAGCATCAGATCAAACTCATTTAATGTATAATGGTGTTGATAAAATGGTGGAGTTAATTATTAAAGAGTTACAAAATTAGACTATACCTTGCTATAATAAAAAAATATGGTTTAAATTGAAAGAGGAGAAGATGTCAAATAGACAAATTTATATTGAAGCATATTCAAAATTTATATTTTATAAATATATTTATAAAATATTTTTAGAACAAAAATATATAGAGTATTTTTCTAAATATGATATAGAAAAAATGGAATTGATTTATCAAGCGATGATTTTAGATAAGGAGTTAGAAAATAAATTTATTTATGGGATTAATTCGGAATTTAATCATTTAAAATTTATGGGATTTTTAGCGAAAAATGAATATCTAAATTTAGAAAATAAAATTTTAAATATGAAAAATAAAAGCTTAAATTATAAAACAAATTTAAGATATGTTGAAAGAATATTGAATGATAAATTTATGGAAAATACTAAAATTTTAATTGATAAGTTTGATCCTTTTTTGAATGAAGGTGATAATATTGAAGTCGTTTGGAATACAATAATGTATTCATTAGATACTGGACAGATAGAAGTTATTTTTGATTCTTTACTAAAATTTAGTGAAATAGAAAATGTAAAACAAAAAAGAATTACTTCTGAAAAATTAAATGAAAAATTAGAAGAAATAGATAAAAAAATAGAAGCATTAAATGATATGTTTCCATTTAATGTTGAAAATAACATATTAAGTAAAAATGAAATTAATAAAAAGATTGAAGAAATAAAAACTGAAATAAAAAAATCAGATAAAGCATTAAAAAATATTACAAATATGTATTTATATGTTAATGAATATAACGGATTAGAAAACTAATCTGTTATATATTTTATCTTAAATCATACTAAAATAGTATACATTTATTTGAAGGGAGAAATGATGTTACAGATTAGAAATTTACATGCTAAAGTAAAGGATAAAGAAATATTAAATGGTATAAATTTAGAAATCAATGATGGGGAAGTACATGTTATCATGGGACCAAATGGATCCGGGAAGTCTACATTGACGAAAGTGATTATGGATCATCCTGATTATAAAATGACTGATGGACAAATAATATTTTGTGGAGAAGATATTTCGGATCTATCTACTGATAAAAGAGCAAAATTAGGTATGTTTTTAAGCTTTCAAAATCCAGAAGAAGTAGAAGGTATAAGCGTTGAAAATTTTATTAGAACTGCACAGATTAATCTAACAGGAGAAAAATCTAAACTGTTAATGTTTAGAAGAGAACTAAAAAAACAATTACAAGAATTGGGGTTTGATAAAAGTTATGCTGAAAGATATTTAAATGTAGGTTTTTCCGGTGGGGAAAAGAAGAAAAATGAAATTTTACAAATGAAAATATTAAAACCTAAGTTTATAATGCTTGATGAAACTGATTCTGGGCTTGATATTGATGCTACTAAAATAGTATCAAAGGAAGTAAATTCATTTTTAACTGAGGAAAAATCTGCACTTATAATTACACATCATAGTTCAATTTTGGAAAATATCAAACCTGATAAAGTTCATGTAATGATTAACGGTAAAATTGTAAAAACTGGAGATGCTTCATTAATAAATGAAATTGAATTAAATGGATATCAACAATTTAGAGATGAGGTAAATAATGACTAAAAAATCAAAAATTGACGATATCGATAGAGGAAAATTTGATAAAAAAAATGAATTTGAATACTCTAAAATTTCAGAAAAAGGTTTGAATGAAGATATTGTAAAGTTTATTTCAGCTGAAAAAAATGAGCCGGATTGGATGCTTGAAAAAAGGTTAGAAGGAATGAGACTTTTTTTTGAGCAAGAAAATCCTATATGGGGGCCTGATTTATCAGAAGTTGATATAAATGAAATAACATTATATGTTAAGCCAAAATCTGGTGAAACAAATGTGTGGGATAATTTACCGGATGATATTAAACAAACATTTTATGATTTAGGGATACCCCAAGCTGAGATAAATTCCCTTGCCGGGGTAAGCGCACAATATGATTCGGAAATGGTTTATCATAATGTTAAAAATTATTTGACTGATTTGGGTGTTATTTATATAAATATGGAAGAAGCTGTACAAAAATATGCACCACTTTTGAAAAAATGGTTTGGGAAGGCAGTTGAACCTGATTTACACAAATATGCAGCACTACACTATGCTGTGTGGTCCGGAGGATCATTTGTTTATGTGCCTAAAGGACAATATGTAGATATCCCTATTCAATCATATTTTAGATTAAATGCTCCCGGAGCAGGACAATTTGAACATACATTTATTTATGTGGATGAAGGATCATATGTTCATTATATAGAAGGATGTTCCGCACCAAAATACAATGTAATAAACGTACATGCAGGAGCGGTTGAACTATTTGTAAGAGAAGGTGCTAAGTTAAGATATTCAACTATAGAAAATTGGTCCAGAAATATGTACAACTTAAATACTAAAAGAGGAATAGTTTGGGAAAATGCTCATTTAGAATGGGTTTCAGGATCTTTTGGGTCAAGAGTTTCAATGCTTTATCCTGCATCAATTTTAATTGGGAAAAATGCAAAATCAGACTATACTGGAATTTCATTTGCAAATTCAGGTCAAATTCTTGATACTGGAGCTAAAGTAGTTCATGCTGCACCAAATACATATTCTACAGTTAATTCAAGATCTATTTCAAAAAGTGGAGGACAAGCTATATATAGAGGACTTGTTCATTTTAATGAAAATGCCAAAGGCTCAAAATCCAATGTGAATTGTGAATCTTTGATGATTGATAATAAATCTGTATCAGATACAATTCCTGTAATGATTATTGAAAATGATGATGTTGATTTAGGGCATGAAGCAAAAATTGGTAGAATAGATGATTCTAAGATTTTTTATTTAATGAGTAGGGGTTTAAGTGAGGAAGATGCAAAAGCAATGCTTGTAAGGGGATTTGCTGAGCCTATAGCAAAAGAATTGCCAATGGAATATGCTGTAGAAATGAATAATTTAATTAATTTAGAATTAATAGGATCAATAGGTTAGGAGGAATTAATGAGAACAGAAGTTAATATAATTCCGGAAATTACCTGGAGATTTACAGAAGCAAATAGTAGAATTATAGATTTAAATGAAGTTGAATATAAACAATATTCTGATTCTGCAAATGAAAAAATTTCTGATGAATTTAACAAAATATTTGTAAATAAAAAATATGGTGTTTCAAGAGAAGTTTTAGAATTAAATCAAAAGTTAAAAAATTATGAAAAATTTTATGTTTTAGATGAAAATACTTGTTTAGAAGAAAATTTTTATTTTGACGAAAATAATAATTTTTTGTCTGATCAACATGGAATTTTTGCTAAAGAAAATACTGACTCAACATTAATTTTTGATTATAAATCGAGTGAAGATGTCGAAACATTTAAAAATTCCGTATTTAAGATAAAAGCTGAAAAAAATTCAAACTTAAAGATAGTTATAATTCAAAGATTATCAAATTTTTCAAAGAGTTTTTTATCAATTGTTTCAGATATTGATGAGGGGGCAAATGTTCATTTGGTTCATATTGAATTAGGGGCAAAAGAATCATATGCAAATTATAGAGCAATATTAGGAAGTGAGAAGGCGCATGCTGATATAAAAACAGCATATTTTGTAAATGAAGATAGATATTTGGATTTAGGCTATGAAATTACACATTTGGGTAGAAAAACTACATCGGATATGGTTATAAATGGGGTATTGAAGGACTTTGCAAAGAAAAGATTTGCTGGAACTTTGGATTTCAAAAAAGGTTGTACATTAGCACAAGGTAATGAAGAAGAATTTGTAACATTACTGGATCCAACAGTAAAAAATTGGGCTATACCATTATTACTTGCAAGAGAAGATGATATAGTAGGTAATCATGCTGCTTCAGCAGGAAGAATTGACAAGGATATGTTATTTTATATCACATCCAGAGGATTTGATTCCGAAGCAGCAAAGAGGATAATAATTGAATCAAAATTGAAACCTATTTTTGATTTAATTGGCAATGAAAAAATTTCTGAAGAATTATTGGAAGAATTAAGAAAAGGGATAAACTAATGAAAACTTCAAAAGTAAAAAATTTATTTCCATTTTTTACAAATGAATATAACAAACCGCTTGTATATTTAGATAGTGCAGCCACTACGCAAAAGCCCAAAATTGTAATAGATTCATTAAAAGAATATTATGAAATTTATAATGCAAATGCAAATCGTGGGGCATACAAATCTGCCATTAAATCATCTCAAATTTTGGAGTACACTAGAGAAATAGTACAAAAATACATCAATGCTTCAAAATCAGAAGAAGTAATATTTACTAAAAGTGCTACAGAAGGATTAAACCTAATTTCTAAATCTTATGGGTTAAATAATTTAAAACCGGGAGATGAAATCTTAATTTCAATTGCAGAACATCATGCAAATTTAATAACATGGCAAAAAGTTGCGAAAAAAACAGGTGCAAAGCTAGTTTATTTTTATCTAACAGATAATTATGAACTTGATATTGAAGATTTTAAAATGAAAATAAATGAAAATACAAAAATTGTTTCAGTAACTGCTGCATCAAATGTAATTCCTTTTAAGGTTCCAATCAAAGAAATCATTGACATTGCACATGAAAAAGGTGCAATAGTTGTGATTGATGCTGCACAAATAGTTTCGCATTCAAAAATTGATGTACAAGCATTAAATTGCGATTTTTTAGTTTTTTCAGGTCATAAAATGTATTCTGCTCAAGGAGTTGGAGTTGTATATGGTAAATATGATTTGTTAAAATCAATGGAACCATTTTTATTAGGTGGAGATATGATTGAGTATGTTTATGAACAAGATGTATTATATGCAGATTTACCGACTAAATTTGAAGCTGGTACACTTGATGTTGCAGCTATTTATTCATTGAATAAAGCTATTGATTTTATTGATTTAGTAGGAATGGAAACTATAAATGCAATTGAAAATGAAATTTTCAATTATGCACTTGAAGAGCTTAAAAAATTAGATTTTATTGAGTTGTATTTACCTGAAAAAACTAAAAATGGAAATTTAATAGCCTTTAATGTCAAAAATATTCATCCTCATGATGTGTCTCAAATTTTAGATTTTTATAATATTGCTATAAGGGTGGGGCATCACTGTGCACAACCACTTCATAGATATTTAGGTATAAATTCATCCTGTAGAATATCTTTTGCGTGTTATAATAGTACTGAGGATATTGATAAATTTATTCAAGGATTATATAGAGTTAAGGAAATATTTTATGGAAATTAATCAAATATATACAGAGTTGATAAGAGAACATAGTGTTGAGAGTGAGCATAAAAAAGCTCTTGAAGATAAAACGGATTCGAAACTTGGGGTAAATCCATCTTGTGGTGATGAGATAACATTAAATTTAAAAATAAAAGATAGAATAATAGAGGATGCTTCTTATGAAGGTATAGGTTGTGCTATTTCTCAGGCTTCTACTTCTATGATGATTGATGCAATCAAGGGTAAAACTATAGAGGAAGCTAGAGATGTTGTAAATACATTTTTAAATATGATAAAATCTTCTGTAGAAATAAGTGATTCAGATTTTGAAAAATTAGGAGATGCTGTAGCTTTACAAGGAATAAATAAATTGCCGGCAAGAGTTAAATGTGCTGTTTTAGCATGGAGAACTTTAGAACAAATAATTGAAAATCAATAAAAATAAAAGTTTGCTACGCTACCTTCGCAGCTCCATTTCATGGGGCGTGGGGCAGTGTTGTTAGCAAACTTTTATTTTTATCTTTTTTGGAAAACGAAGTGATTATTAATTAATTTTAATAATTGCTTTTTTATTGCTTAAGTTTTAACAAATAAACCGCTTTCAACCATTTTTTTTATAAAAATACAATCGTGTAAAATGCTAACATTTTCATATACTTTATTTTATTAAAATTAAAAAAGATTATGTTTTTGTTGATAGATTAAAATAAACAAGTTATTCTAAAAAAGAAAAATATATTAGGAGGCAGGAATGAAAAAGTTTACAAGAAGAATAGTGAGTTTGTTGCTAGTATTAACATTTATATTAGGAATTATACCTTTTAATATTTCTAAAGCAGCAACAGATGAGAATAAAAGTGAGCCGTTACTATTTGGATATTATAGAGTATGGCATGATATAAAGAATGGTAAGACTTTAGAAGGTCGTGGACCAGAAAATGGAGATCCTAAAGGTATCCAAAGAATGAGTGATTTACCTGAGGAATTGGATGTAGTATTCCTTTTTGTAGCACATATTGATGATGGGCTAGGATTTAGAAAAAATCCATTTTGGAATAAATTGCCAGATTATGTAAATGATTTACATAAAAAAAATACAAAAATTGTGAGAACTATAGATATTGGATTAGTTACAAATGAAATTTCAATACCTAGAGATGATTATAATGAAAAAATAAATAAATTTAGAAGTTTTCCTAATAATCCTAGTGGACATAAAGCTCTTGCGGATTTAATTTATTATGAGTATGTTAAAAGAGATGGGCTTGATGGGCTTGATATAGATATGGAATCATCATATTTAAGTCCTGAAAAAATGAATATGTCTATAGGGGTAATTAATGAATTATATAAATTACTTAAGAAAGATAACAAACTATTTATTTTTGACACAGATAAATATGGTAATACAGAAATTTTTCAACATACAGCAAATAAATATGATTATGTATTATATCAATCATACAGAGAAGAAAATTTAGATGATGTTTTTAATACATTTAAATCAAAAATTCCAGCTTCAAAATTTGTTCCAGGATTTTCATTCTACGAAGAAGGAACAAATATGACAGGAAATTATTGGAGAAATTTGACGGATAAATCAAATTGGCGTAATCAAAGAACATATCCGGAAGTTCCTTTAGAAAAAACTTTCGCATATAAGTGTGCAATGTGGCAACCTAGAAATAAAGCTGATGGTTTGAAAGGCGGAGTATTTGCATTCGCTGTAGAAAGATCTGGGATTAAAGATGGAGATAATACCTATAAATTAGCGAATTATGATGTTTTAAAGAAAATTGATGGTTACTTACATCAAAGTCATAAGTAAAATTGAAATAAACAATTAAAAATTCATTTTATATTTGAAATATATTTAAGGAGGTAAATATGAAAAAAATTACAAAAAATTTAGTTTGCTTGTCTCTAGCAACAATTTTAGCTTTGGGGATTAATCAAATCCAAAATGTTGTTAGGGCTGAGGGGAGAGAAACATTATCTGTAAAAAAAGATATCATTGATAGAAAAAATTTAATACCATTTGCAAGATGGTCAAGTGGAGCGGATCCCATTAATAAAATTAATGATGATATAATAGAATTTAGAAATCAACCTGCAAATAGATGGACAGATTGGAAGCCTGATAATAAACTAAAAGAAAATTGGGTAGGATATGTATTTGGAACATCTGTTGATGTAAGAGAAGCAATAGTTTCAGGGGTGAAAATTGACTTCTATAAAGACGGAGGAGTGTATTTACCTAAAAATTATAAAATTCAATACTTTAAGGGAAACTTAACAAAAGATAATCTTCCAGAAAAGTATGGATTTGCGGAAAAAACAATTTTGGATGATGATAATAATTGGGAAGATGTAGTTTTAGAAAAATATGTGGAACCTGTTCAATCGGGGACAACAAATGTGAAATTTAAACCAGTTACTACTAAAGCTATAAGAATTTTTATGACTGCAAATACAATGTCTTTAGGTCTTACGGAATTAAAGGTAGAAGGTAAGTTGGTAAATGAAGAAAATATAGATTATGGATTTAGTGATGAAAAAGTAAGAGATGAAATTAATAAGCTGGATAAACTTGGAGATAGTGCTAAGGATTTTACAGATAAAATTGGTTCTCAAACAAATAATTCTTTATTGGAAGCAGCGAAAAAAGCAAATGAATACATGAAAGAATTAGAAAATTTACCACTTCCTAAAAAACCAGTATTTTCAAAATTAAAAGCACCTATTTATGGTGGTTGGTTTAGAACATGGCATGATCAAAATTCTGAACCATTAGAAGATAGACCAAATTACTTTGGAGATATTCCAAAAGAAGTAGATTTAGCATTTGTATTTCATGATTGGACAAAACCATATAGTGAATTTTGGAAAAAACTTGCTTTAGAATATGTTCCAAAAATGAATGCTAGAGGACAAAGAGTAATCCGTACGATTGGTATTAAGACTATATATAGTGATATGAAAGATGAAAAAGGAAATTCTTTCCCAAATACAAGCGAGGGGAATAAAGCTAAAGCTAAATATATAGTAGATACCATAGTTAATAGATATGGATTAGATGGTATAGATATTGATATTGAATACCATGATAGTAGATATTATAGTGGTAAAGAAAATCAGGGTATAGAAATCATGAAAGAAATATCAAGGATACTAAAAGAGCAGGGTAAAATCTTTATGATTGACACAAATATGTCTGGTGAAGAAGAAATCTTAAAAGGGACTTATGATTTTAGTGATTATGTGCTATTACAGGCATATGGAAGATATTCTGATAGTCGTTTGAATAGAAGATGGGAAGGATTCAAGCCGTATATTAAGCCTGAAAAGTTTATTTTAGGATTCTCATTTTATGAAGAAAGAGATAGAAATGGCTGGAATGATATTTCTGATAGAGTAGAAGGTTCAGCAGCGGAAAGATACGCTAAATGGCAACCAGATAATGGTAAAAATGGTAAAAAAGCTGGTATAATAGGCTATGCTATTGACAGAGACGGTGTTGCATTTAGAGATGATAATATTTATACAACAAAATATGAATTATCAAAACAACTAAAGAGAGTTATGGAATATTCTGATGTTGAAGATGAAATAAAAGAAATCCAATCTTTAAAAAATTTGTCAAAAGAAGAAATTAATAAGTATGTTGATAGATTAAATAATGGTTTGAAAAATGGTGAAAAATTATTACCATATGAAATAGTTAATTTAGCTAAAAAAGCAGCGTTAAATAAAGAAAAAAACACAAAAAAGATAAATCCTAAATATGAAGTTGAAGTTTCTAATAAGAAAAAAAATGATAAATTGGATAAAAAGGTTATTAAATTAGAAAACAACATTAATAAAAATGGTGGTAATCCAAAAACATCTGATTCTGGTATTTTATTGTATGTAGCAGTGACAGCAATTTCAATAATTGGATTATCAGTTGTAAGAAAAAAGAATGATTAGACGTTTATTTTCTGATGAAATTTATTATTTTAAGATTATAATGTGATGTTACAAAATAGATAATAGA